>DATFCE010000421.1:0-4613 GCA_035253365.1 Nitrospiraceae bacterium | reverse complement strand
CCACCTCCGCCGGTGACTGGATTCCCAACGGACTGCCGGGACGAAACCCTGCGGTCTTATGAAAATCCGTCTCTGTCGTGCCGGGACAACAGACCTGAATATGGACGCCGAATGGCCGCACTTCTTCGGCCAACGCTTCGGAAAAGGCGATCAGGAAGGTCTTCGTCGCCGAGTATTCCGCAAAATGAGGAATCGAATAGAACCCTGCCACCGACGCGACGTTGATCACGGCGCCGCGCCGGCGTTCGATCATAGCAGGCAGGAACAACCGCATGGTTTCGACGACCGTGTTCACGTGCAGGCGGAGCATGGCCTGCACGCGAGGCATGGGCATGTTAACGAACGGCCCGAACAAGCCGAAGCCCGCATTATTGATCAGCAGATCGACGGCATCCCGCCGGCCGCGCGCGGCGACATAGAGCCGATGCGCGGCATCCGGCTCGGTCAGATCAAGAGCTTCGTAGTCGGCAGTCACTCCATACCGCGTGCTGATCTCGCCGGCGACCTGCTCCAAGCGATCCTTATCACGGGACACCAGCAACAGATCGTAGCCGCGCGCGGCCAACGTCCGAGCGTATTCCGCGCCGAGTCCGCGGGAAGCGCCGGTGATGACCGCAAAGGGACGAGGGTTCGATGTGATGGTCATAGACACTTCGAATGGCGACAATAGCCCGTGCACGCCATATGGTCAAGGCGCGAGGCGAAGTTTCTTGACCCGCGGCTTTTATCCTTATAGTCTGAGCAATGTTTCTCTCACCGACGAGGGCATGGCGTTGCTCCCACATGATTCCGCAATCGCCGGCGCAATGGCAGGTCACGCCGGGGAGACCAGCGTCCCCGGCATGATGCCGCACGAACTGGTGGGTGGTATCGCGATTCTGGCGGGAATCGGCCTGGCATTGATCATTCTGGCCGCGATCGGGATCTGGCTGCTCATTCGCATCGAGCGCCAGGTACGAAAACTCAAATAGTTCACCCCTTGTCGTCTTTCTTCTACGCTGTCTTTCCCGTGTCGCCGCTATCGTTGACTTAGGTGGGCCGGTGATTATTACAAGATCATTGCCACTATAAGGAGTCGCTCAATGGATATGAATCGAATGACGGTCAAACTACAAGAAGCCTTACAAACGGCGTCGGCGTACGCCATGCGCCGCGGCCACCAGGGGATTGACGTCGAGCATCTCTTGCTGGCACTCGTCGAGCAGACCGGCGGGATGGCGGCGCCGTTACTCGAACAGGCCGGGGTGTCGGTAGCGGCGGTAAAGCAAGCCGCCGAGCAAGCCTTGACCAAGCTGCCTCAAGTGCAGGGCGCCGGCGCAGGACCCGGTCAAATCCACATTACGTCTCGCCTGTCGCAAATTCTGACCCGAGCCGAGCAAGAAATGCAGGGCCTGCATGACGAATATCTGAGCGTCGAGCATGTTTTGCTGGCGATGGTGGACGAAGGAGGAGTCTTCCGCCGGCTTGGGCTGACGCGAGATCGCCTGCTTTCGGCGCTGCAGCAAATTCGAGGGAATCAGCGAGTCACCAACCAAGATCCGGAGGGGACGTACCAAGCGTTGGAAAAGTACGGCCGTGATCTCACCAAGCTTGCCGGCCAAGGAAAGCTCGATCCGGTCATCGGGCGCGACGATGAAATCCGGCGCGTGATCCAGATTCTGTCCCGGCGGACCAAGAACAATCCCGTCCTGATCGGCGAGCCGGGGGTGGGGAAAACGGCCATCGTCGAAGGCCTTGCGCAACGCATCGTCAAGGGCGATGTCCCGGACGGCCTGAAGAACAAGCGCGTGATCGTGCTCGACATGGGGGCGCTTGTGGCGGGCGCGAAGTTTCGTGGTGAATTTGAAGAGCGGCTCAAGGCCGTCTTAAAGGAAATTCAAAGCGCGCAAGGGCAAATCCTGTTATTCATCGACGAGCTGCACACGGTCGTCGGCGCGGGTGCGGCCGAAGGCTCCATGGATGCGGCGAATCTTCTCAAACCGATGCTGGCGCGCGGCGAGCTGCACCTGATCGGCGCAACGACCCTCGATGAATATCGCAAACACATCGAGAAGGATGCGGCGCTCGAACGGCGGTTTCAGCCGGTCATCGTGAACCAACCATCGGTGGAGAATACCATCTCAATCTTGCGCGGACTGAAAGAACGGTACGAGGTCCACCACGGCGTCCGGATCAAAGACGCGGCGCTCGTGGCGGCTGCCAAGCTGTCCCACCGCTATATCGGCGATCGGTTTTTACCGGACAAGGCCATTGATTTGGTCGATGAAGCCGCGGCCCGGCTGCGGACAGAAATCGAAAGCCTGCCGGTGGCGCTGGACGAGGTGAACCGAAAGGTCATGCAATTGGAAATCGAGCGCGAGGCGCTGCGCAAAGAAACCGACGCCGCCAGCCGAGCCCGCTTGCAGACGCTGGAGCGGGAATTGACGGACAGACGCGAGGACGCGGATGCGTTGAAAGCCCGGTGGGAAGCCGAAAAAGCATCGGTGGGCCGCCTGCGGCAATTGCGGCAACAGATCGAGCAGGCCAAACACGAGATTGAAAAGGCCGAGCGGGCTTACGACCTCAATCGTGTGGCCGAGTTGCGCTACGGCGAGCTGCCCCGTTTGGAGCGGGAACTCCTCTCCGAGGAAGGACAATTGACGCAAAAGCAGGGCGAGAGCCGTCTGCTCAAGGAAGAAGTGGATGAAGAAGATATCGCGCAGGTCGTCAGCCGCTGGACCGGCATTCCGGTCACGCGACTGATGGAGGGGGAGTTGGAGAAACTCCTCCGTCTTGAAGATTTGTTGCATGAACGAGTCGTGGGACAGGACGAAGCCGTCCGCGCCGTGGCAGACGCGGTGCTGCGCGCGCGCTCCGGCATCAAGGATCCGAACCGGCCGATCGGTTCATTTCTGTTCCTTGGCCCGACCGGTGTCGGTAAGACGGAATTGGCCCGCGCCCTGGCGGCGACCTTGTTCGATGACGAAGCGAACCTGATTCGTATCGATATGTCGGAGTACATGGAGAAGCACACCGTGGCGCGGCTGATCGGCGCGCCGCCCGGCTACGTGGGGTATGAAGAGGGCGGCCAATTGACCGAGGCGGTCCGTCGGCGTCCCTTCTCGGTGATCTTGTTCGACGAAATCGAGAAGGCGCATCACGATGTCTTTAATGTTCTGCTGCAAGTGTTGGATGACGGCCGGTTGACCGACTCGCAAGGACGGACCGTGGACTTCAAGAATACGGTGCTGATCATGACGTCGAACATCGGCAGCCAAGACATCTTGGAGTCTCAACAGCGCGGGGTGCCCTATGATGAAATGCGCAATCTGGTCTTAGCCGAGCTCCGCCGCCATTTCCGGCCGGAGTTCCTCAATCGCGTCGACGAAATTGTGGTCTTCCATCCCCTGACGGGAGACGATCTCATCCGCATTGTGAGCATTCAGCTCATGCGGCTTCGCGAGCGGTTGGCGGAGCGACGGATCAAGCTGGTCTTGACTCCGGCGGCCACGGCAGACTTAGCCGCGCGCGGCTACGATCCCGTGTACGGCGCGCGGCCGCTCAAGCGGCTGATCCAGCAAGACATCGAAACGCCGATCGCGCGTCTGCTCGTGAAGGGCGACCTGCGGGACGGCGAAACGGCGACCGTCGATGTGAAGGACGGCGCATTGACGGTGATTCCCACGGTCGAAGCCGAGATGGCGACGTAACGGGTCTTGACCGAACGGGGACCGGTGTTATCTCCTAAGCAGAACAGATCAGCGCCTCCGGGAGAGGCGCCAAAAAGGAGGATCGTATGACACTGACAACCTATTCACCGTTTGATGTTGATGCACTGTTGAATGAAGCGCTTCGCACGGTCAACGGGAAGGGGACTTGGGCTCCGGCCTGCAATGCCTTCGAGGACGAGCATGGCTATCAAGTTCATGCGGCGGTCCCCGGTATTGATCGGAAGGACATCGAGATCGTCATGGAAGACGGCGTCCTGACGCTCAAAGGCGAGCGTAAGGATGAGGCGACGGATTCCAAGCGAGCGTACTTCTCGCGTGAGATCGGCGTGGGCGCGTTTTCCCGTTCGTTCAAACTTCCGACCGATGCGGACCCGAACAAGGTGTCTGCTTCGTACAAGGAAGGCATGCTGACCATCAGCGTGGCGAAGCGGGAAGAAGCTAAACCGCGACGCATCACCATCGAATAACCAGCTTGGCTCGGCAAGAGCGCCCGCTCTTGCCGAGCTACCCTAAGACGACCGCCCCGCCTTTACGATCCTGATCATCCTTACTCTTCTTGATCTTTTCCACGCGCCATTCCGTCGGCGTGATCTCCATTCGGTGCCCCTTGATCGTCAGAAATTGTGCATGGTTGACGACCACTCGTCCATTGTCCTTCACTTCTGCTTGGAGAACGATGGTGTTGGAATCGGCTTGTTTGAGCAAGAGCTTCGTCGGTGTGCGCTCAAGATCATGCGCGCGCCGTTCGTTAAACGCCATGGTGCTGTCGATCACTTTGGTCACCAAACGGCCAGTGGCATCGAACATGACAAAGTTGATGAGCAGCGGCCCATCCGGTTTTTTCAACGTGACCGTCATCTGCGGCACGCCTTCAATTTCCACCGTCCCATCCGTATTCCGATA
>DATFCE010000420.1:0-2885 GCA_035253365.1 Nitrospiraceae bacterium | reverse complement strand
CGGCATTTCCATCGTGATCTGCGGTAATTCCATTTTGGCCAGCCACCGTTTGCCGTCGATTCTCATCGGGCGGTGATTGATGATATGGAGCAGCTTGCCGATTCCCGATGGATTCCATCCATAGCGGACTGGCGTGCCGAGAGTGACGACGTCGAGCGAAACGCCGTTCAGCATGGTTCGTGACTGAAGTAGGGTGTCGAGGTGTTCTGGCTCGGCTGTAGATTTTAGAATTTCGAAAAATCGTGCCCGGCCGGGAGATTCCCCGGGGACGAGAAGATTCGAAATCAATGCCGGCAGCAATCCCGCCTGACCATGCGCCTGGATCAGAATTCGGTCATCGGCGCCGAGTGTCAGTTCGCCACAGAGAGTCTTAAGCCGGTGAATCAGACGGATCGCGGCCTGTGCCCGACCGAGGTGGTGGTGTTCGCATGACCATAGAATACGGAGGATGGATATCGGGCTAGGGAGATCACGGTGAATGGCTTTCGTAAACAGATTGACATAGGCGGAGGTAAAATTGCCGGCATCTCCAACCTGCTCATCGAGTCGCGTCTTGATCTGATCGTCGTCCCCAAAAGGCGGCATGGGGCCGCCTGGCCACCGAGGCAACCCGTTCGTGTCCTCTCTCATGAGGGCCAGCAATGCATCGACGCCGGGAATTCCTCGAGAATATCCACGTTTAAGGCCGCCTGCCTCATCTAAGCGCTGGATGCCGAATGGATCGGTGCCGAGGAACGTGCCGTGCAGAAATACCACAGCACGGATCCGCGCGGAGGCAAGTTGAGTGCCGAGCGCAGCCATGGCATCTTGCCAAGCCGGTGAATCCGGCGGCGCGCTGGAGACGTATTCACGATATCCGACTCGATTTCCGGGGTCGGCTCGGGAATAGACGGCGTGTTGAAAGTCGTTCCCTACGGGCATGGCGCATCTTTACCTGAACGAGCGGACGTGCTGCAATGGGTGCTATACTACAAACCGGTTGTGAAAAACGATGCGTAGTGTGTGATCTTCTTCTTTCGAGCAATTGCACCGCCTTCACTGTGCCTTTAGGATCGTCTCAGTTTTTTTACTGGGGTGATGAGTATGCTGACGGAAATTAGAGGTTGGCTTTTCCTTCTCATGTGCTTAGCCCTCTTCGCGTTCATTTGTTTAGCCGCCGGCCTGGCCTCTTTCATGAGCCCCGTCCGATGGAGTGAAAGGCCGAGGCGTTAGCCTCCCATCATCTATGTCCAAGCCAGGGAGCCGGCGCCGCAGGCGTGTTCGCGACACGATCGGGCATCTGCTCTCGGGCTTTTCATCACGTCTCTTCAGCCGCTTCCCTCAGCATTTTGACTATGGTCTCGACACCCCGACCCTCACACGGATTCAGTGCGTCCATGCCCCGCTGGCCGGCCGGCGCGCCGTGCACATCAGCGATCTGCACTTAGATCGGTACTACCCGCGGCACGATGCGATTCTAAAGACCATCGCTCATGTAAACCCGGACTGGATATTTATCACGGGAGATCTTCTTACAGTCCCTCAGGGGCTTCCCCATTTATTTCGGTTTCTGTCCGGCTTACGGACCTTGGCGCCTGTCTATGTGACGCTAGGCAACCATGATCACGCCAGCGGTGTCCCGTTGGATTGCTTTCTCGCGTGGGCGGATCGACACAAGATCCACCTCCTGATCAACCAGGTCATGTTTCTTCCCATGGTGTCCGGTGAACTCAGCATAGTCGGCCTCGACGATCCCGCCACCCATCGCGCTGATCCCCAATGTATTCCTTCTCGAGTGCCGGGGCGGTTTACCGTTCTACTCGCTCACGCGCCCAACGTGCTCGATCTTCTCGATCCGGCCCATGCCGTGGATTTGATTCTCTGCGGCCATAGCCATGGCGGGCAATGGCGAATTCCCGGCATTCGTCCCTTTTGGTTACCGTATGGATGTGAGGGCCGTTTACTGGGCCACTATGTCGAGAATGGTCGAAAACTGTACGTCAACCGCGGGATCGGCTGGTCTCTTTTGCCGATACGTGTGAACTGCCCGCCTGAGATTGCCGTCATAGAATGGAGAGAAAAAATTGAAGGTTGCCAATTAGACAATCTAGACAATCCTCACTGACCCCCACCGATTTGAAGCCGCTCATCTAAGCTCCTATCGTCCCTCGCTCACGCAGTCGCATTTCTCGCTCTTGCCTTCCCGAAAATTGGCGTGTTAAGTTACTTCGCCGTCTTGTATGGAGCCTGTATTTCATTCGAGGATGACATGAAACATCCGACCCATAGGTCTTTTTGGAAGCTCGCCTTGCTCGGGTGCCTCGTGAGCTGGAGCATCCCGGTGATGGCAGGGTTTGCCAAAACCGCATCCGCTCCCGCTCCTTCAAATCTACAGCCTGAGCACGTGATCCTTATCGTCTTCGAAGGCGTCGGTCAGGAATCCCTGAAAGGCGGTGCCATGCCGGTGGTCAGCCGCCTCGTCAAAGACGGATCGGTGACGTGGTCCGCGACGGCCGTCAACCCGCCTCTCCGGTTGCCGACCATGGCTTCGCTACTGACCGGGATGCCGGTCGAAAAACACGGTGTGACCTGGAATTCATTTGAATTCATCCGCGGCTATCCCAGGCCGCCGACACTGTTTGATTATTTGGATTTGAGCGGCGGAAAGGACAGCGCGATTTTTTTCATGGATGAGGCGATGTACCAACTCGCCAAGCCGGAACCCTACACGGATTATCAGATGTGCGGCCCGATGAAGCCTGAGTGCAGTACGGCCACCATCGTCAGCTATATTCGGGATTATTTCCGGAAGGCCACCAGCGGCCATGGCCACGGCCATGCCATTTTATCCCTGCCGCATGTCTTGGTTGTCCATTTGCCAGAGCCGGCTCGCGCGGGAGTGGAGC
>DATFCE010000419.1:0-15398 GCA_035253365.1 Nitrospiraceae bacterium | reverse complement strand
CGCCCGCCCTCGCGCACGATATAGCGTTCATCGGTGAGGGGGCGGCCCTCCACGACCTTGAGGATCGCATCTTCCCCTTCGCCTAGAATTCCGATCGTGCCTTCCGGCAACTTCTCGATCAATTGATCGGCAAACGCCGTAAACGCTCCGCCCCCGATCATGATTTGTGTGTTGGGAAACTGCTTTCTGATCAACCAAGGATAGGACAGATTCAGGCGAATGTCGTGATAGTACCGGTACAGGTGCTTGAGGCCTTGAAACGACGCGACGACCCGCTTCAGCGGATTGCCGGAAAAATAGAAATTGAACGCGTGCTCCAGCGACGCATCGCCTTCGTGCGGCGAGAAAATCTGAATATCCCGCCACGAGAAGCAGACCAGATCCGGCAAAAAGCCGGACGCGGTCTCACGCAAGACCTGCGCGCGACGGTCTTGTGGGTACACCGAAAGGTCCAGAATCCGTTGCCGGACGTCCGGCCGCCGCCGGTGAATAAAGTCCGCCAAATAGGTCACCCCGATAGGATAGACCTTCTTGCAGGGAAGGAAGACGTAGAGGATGGAATTCATAAGTGCTGAGTGTTGAGTGCTGAGTGCTGAGTAACAGACACTCGGGCGAATAAGGGTTTCTTTCGTGCTTCTGCGGACACACGCAGCCCACCTATGACACGCCCTACTTCTTCAGCCTGGGCAAGCAATTCATCGAATTTCTTTTGGTCGATATATCCGACATCAAGCGCAACATATAAATGTGACCGTACTTCGGCGCATGATCCCTTGGCCATGGAAAGAAATTGATGAAATTCAGCTGCCCGGTTTCGCTCGAATCCTTCTGCGATATTCGACATGGTCGAAACAATTGCGCGTTGAATCTGGGTTGAAAGCCCAAAGTCTTTTGCGAAGCCGCCTTGCCTGGTTACCTGATAGATCGCCTTGGTCAAATTTCTGGCTTTCTGCCATGCCACAAGTTCTTCAAACTTCTCGACTCTCTTCATCTTCTACTCAGCACTCAGGACCCAGCACTCAGCACTTATTTCGTGGCGACGTGGATCGCGACAATCCCGCCGCTGAGGTTGTGATATTCCACGTGCTGAAAGCCGGCTTTGAGCATTAAGGCCTTGAGCGCGTCCTGATCGGGAAACGCGCGGATGGAGGCCGGCAAATATTCATAGACGCCAGTCCTATCGCGCGCCACCAATGTTCCGATCCACGGCAGGAGTCGAAAGGAATACCAATCATAGGGCCGTCGCAGCCAGGCGTGCGTGGGCCGGGAAAACTCCAGACACACAAATCGGCCGCCGGGCTTTAACACGCGGCGGATTTCCATCAGCGCTTGCATGAGATTGCCCACGTTTCGGATACAGAAGCCCGCCGTCACGGCATCACAAGACCCTTCCTGAAATCCAAGCCACTCGGCATTTGCGCGAAGGCAGGCAATGCGGTCGCTTCGGCCTTGCCGGGCGATCTTTCGCGCGCCTTCAAGCAACATGGCCGCATTGAGATCCGTCGCAATCACACGGCCGCCCGGTCCCAAACGCGGCTCCAGCAACAGCGCAAGATCGCACGTCCCCGCGCCGACGTCGATCGCGCGTCCCTGCGTCGTCTTAGGGATATACGCGACGGTCCGGCGCTTCCAGCGGTGATGCAACCCGAAACTCAGGAGTGAATTGTTCAGATCGTACCAGCGCGCAATCGCGGTGAACATGCGCTGCACGGCCTGCTCTTTGGCCCGGCCGGGCCACGTGGGGACAGCGGACGGCGGTGAAGCCTGTGGGATTCTTTCCGTTATTCGCCGGTGGAGTTGAAGCATTGCAGGGTCGTAGCACCCGACTCTTGGATTTGTCAAGGCGAAGGCTTGTGTTCACCGACCAACGAACGTATAGTCTGCGCGGTCCAGATACGTAGGCTTAGGCAAAGGGGGATCGCATGCAATGGCTGCCCATCTTAGTCTTGCTTCTCATCACGAGCCCCGCGTTTGCCGGAGAAATCCGCGGCACCGTCACGGAAGGCGGCAAATCGGTCGGGGCCGGCGTCGCGATCGACGTGCGCTGCGGCGACAAGACCTACTCCACCGCGACCGACAAGTACGGATCGTACCGGGTATTCGTGCCGGACAAAGGCACGTGCGCGCTGAATGTCACATATCAGAATCAAACGCCGTCGCGTGAGATCGTCTCGTTCGAGGATTCGACGCGCTACGATCTGGTGCTGGAAAAACAGGGCGCGCAATACTCGTTGCGGAGACACTGATGATGGCCGAGAAGCAGCGGGATGCGTGGGACAAGGCGGCGATTATTCTGCAGGCGTTGGGGGGCTTTGTCACGGCCGCCGTGGTCGCGGTGCTGGGAATCGCCGGCTCCAGCTATCTGAATGAGAAGCAGCGGATCGACACCAATGTCCGGCTCTATACCGAATTGATGAGCAAACGCGAGGAATCGGAGAGCGCGTTGCGTAAGGATATGTTTACGTCGATCATCGAGACCTTCCTCAAGCCACAGCTCAGCGCTCAGGTTCCTTCCCTCGACGTGCGGGTCTTGAACCTCGAGCTCTTGGCGTACAATTTTCACGAATCACTCAATCTCAAGCCGTTGTTCTCACACATCGAGCAACAAATCCGTCAATCGAACGATCCGTCGAAGCAGGAGTATCGCCGGCGCTTGAATCGGGTCGCCCGCGAGATCACGAGAAAGCAGATGATCGTGCTCGAAGGAGCCGGGCAGAAGTTCGAACGGAAGTTCAGCCTCGCAAGCGTGCCGACCTCCAAGGCCGGGCTACCGGTGGAATTGGAAGAGCAGACGCTGGTGTTGGAGAACATCGAGCGGGAATTTCGTGTGTTTGTCATGGAGGTCAATCGGGAGACCCATGAGCTGAAACTAAGGCTTGAAATCATCACCCCGGAGCACCGGTCCGATCCGCTCACAACGAACAGCGTGGAATTCTGGGTCGGGTTTTTCGATTTCCCTATGATCGACCACACGCGGCTGTCCCACGACCAACGCTGCGCCGTGACGCTGAACAATTTCGACGACGCCTACGCCAACATCACCGTAGTCTACTTCCCCGGCTCCTACGCCAGCCTCAAAGAAAAGCCATACTACCAGGAGGTCGTCAAAGACTTGCTGAAGACGGCGGAGAGTTCAATCTCGAAACCGCAATGAGGTTTGATCATCTGCCGTAGTCGCCGCGATTCGACTGTATATTTGTCTTATCGAACTCAGGGGAGTTATTATTTTCGTGTGGTCGCGAACCGGCTGAAGGCTTCATTGTGACGGCATAGACATGGAGACCTAACGGCTGATCAGAGCGGCCTGTGAGGTTTCCATTTTCCGACTATTTCAAGAGAATCGGCATGAAGAGAACACGAGACGACGTCTTAAAAATCATCGAAGAGAACGCACAGGCCATACGCTCGTACGGAGTCCGGCGACTCGGGCTCTTTGGATCATGCGCCCGAGGTGAAAATACCGAGAGCAGCGATCTGGATTTTGTAGTCGAGTTTGAAAAAAAAACCTTTGACGCGTACATGGACCTGAAGATTTTCATGGAAACACTCTTCGACACTGACGTTGATTTAGTCCTGGAGAGCGCCATTAAACCGCGCCTTCGTCAGACCATCTTGAACGAGGCTCTCTATGCCCCGGGACTATAGAATATACGCCGAAGATATTTCAGAAGCCATCGCCAAGATCAATCGGTACATGAAGGGCCTCGATCGGCAGACATTCTCCGATGATGAAAAAACGTTTGATGCGGTTGTGCGGAATATTGAAGTGATCGGAGAAGCGGTCAAAAAACTGCCGGAGCACATTCGCATTCAACATCCAACCGTTGAATGGAAAAAGATTGCCGGTGTTAGAGACATTCTCATTCATGAGTATTTTGGAATCGATGTTGAGATTATTTGGGATATTATCCAGAACAAATTACCGGCTCTTGAAAAAGAAGTAAGTCATATCGTTGCCAACCCGTAAGTTACCCGCTCTATCTCCTATTCCCTCCATCCGTCGGACTCCTTCATCCCGTGTTATAATTTCGCACTCTATGAGCCATGCCATCGTCATCCGCGGAGCGCGGGAACATAATCTCAAGAATCTCGACGTGGAGATTCCACGGGACAAGCTCGTGGTCATTACGGGCTTGAGCGGGTCGGGCAAGTCTTCTCTGGCGTTTGATACGATCTACGCCGAAGGCCAGCGCCGATACGTCGAATCGCTCTCCGCGTATGCGCGGCAGTTTCTCGAGCAGATGGGCAAGCCCGACGTCGATTCGATCGAAGGCTTATCCCCCGCCATTTCCCTCGAGCAGAAGAGCACCAGCCACAACCCTCGGTCCACCGTCGGAACCGTCACGGAAATCTACGACTACCTGCGCCTGCTGTTCGCGCGGGTCGGTCATCCCTTTTGCTTCAACTGCGGCGAAGAAATTACGGCCCAGACGGTGCAGCAAATGGTGGATGCGATTTGCGCGCTGCCCGAGGGCACGAAGTTCCAGGTCCTGGCGCCCATCGTGCGCGGGCGGAAGGGTGAATACAAAAAAGAATTGTTGGACATGCGCCGGGCCGGATATGTGCGCGCGAGAATCGACGGACAGGTCGTCGATCTGGGCGAAGACATTTCGCTGGATAAACAGAAAAAGCATACGATCGAGGTCATTGTCGATCGCCTCATCATGAAATCCGGCGCCGCATTGACCCGCCGGCTGGCCGACTCGGTAGAAGCCTCGTTGAAGCTCACGAATGGGCTGGTCGGCGTGCTGGATGGGGAGAAAGAATGGCTCTATAGCGACAAGCTGGCGTGCATCCGTTGCGGTCTCAGTTATCCCGAAATCACCCCTCGTATTTTTTCATTCAATAGCCCGCACGGGGCATGCCCGGCTTGCGACGGCATCGGCTACGCGATCTCGCCTGGCTGTCCCGAAGACGAAGATTTCACGCTCTTGGATGTCTGCGCCGTCTGCAAGGGGGCCCGGCTGAAACCCGAAAGCCTGTCGATCAAGGTCGGCCGGCGATCGATTGCGGAGGTGACGCAGCTCTCGGTCCGGGCGTCGGCGGAGTACTTCAACACGCTCCGGCTCACCGAGCGCGAACAGTTCATCGCTCAGCGTATTTTGAAAGAAATCCGCGAGCGGCTGGGGTTTCTGATCAATGTCGGCCTGGATTATCTGACCTTAGATCGCCCCGCCGCGACGCTGTCCGGAGGCGAAGGCCAACGTATTCGTCTCGCGACGCAAATCGGGTCCGGTTTGGTCGGGGTGCTGTATATTTTGGATGAGCCTTCCATCGGCCTGCATCAGCGCGATAACCGCCGACTCCTGCAAACGCTGCTCCGGCTGCGCGACATGGGCAACACCGTCGTCGTCGTCGAACACGATACCGAAACCATGCTGGCGGCCGACCACATCCTTGACATGGGACCGGGCGCGGGAGCTCACGGCGGTCGGATTATCGCGCAAGGCACGCCGAAGGACATCATGGCGGATGCCGAGTCGCTCACCGGCAAGTATTTGCAGGGCACGCTGTCCGTCACGCTTCCCCGCCACGATCGTCGACCCAAGGGCTTTCTCACCATCGTCGGCGCGCGCAAGCACAATCTCAAGGATGTGACGGCCCGCATTCCGCTGGGGCTGCTGACCTGCGTGACCGGCGTGTCCGGTTCCGGAAAAAGCACGCTCGTGCTGGAAGTACTGTTTCACTCGCTCTCGCAACTGCTGTATCAAAACAAGCCGAAGATCGACGGCTGTAAGAAGCTCACGGGGGTGGACGCGCTGGATAAAGTCATCGACATCGACCAGTCGCCGATCGGGCGCACGCCGCGGTCGAATCCCGCGACCTATACGGGCCTGTTCACCTTCATCCGGGATCTCTTTACCAATTTGCCGGACGCCCGCGTGCGCGGCTACAAGGCCGGTCGGTTCAGCTTCAACGTCAAGGGCGGTCGTTGCGAAGCCTGCGAAGGAGACGGCCTCATCAAGATCGAAATGCATTTCCTCCCGGACATCTATGTGACCTGCGAGGTGTGTAAAGGCCAACGGTACAACCGCGAGACGTTGGACATTCGCTATAAGGGGAAGAGCATTGCGGACGTTCTGAATATGACGGTGGATGAGGCGCTGGAGTTCTTTCAGCACATTCCGTTCATCAAGGCCAAGCTGCAAACGTTACACGACGTGGGATTGCATTACATCAGGCTTGGCCAGTCGGCCACGACGCTATCGGGAGGTGAAGCACAGCGGGTCAAGCTCTCGCGCGAGCTCTCCAAGCGGGCGACGGGGCGCACCCTGTACATTCTCGATGAGCCGACCACCGGCCTGCACTTTGCCGACATTCAGCGCTTGATGGAGGTCTTGAATCGGCTGGTGGAAGCCGGGAACACCGTCCTGATCATCGAGCACAACCTCGATGTGATCAAAAACGCCGATTGGATCATCGACCTGGGTCCGGAAGGCGGCGACCGGGGCGGCGAAATTGTGACAGAGGGCAGACCGGCCGATCTCGCTCAAAACCCACACTCGTATACCGGCCAAGTGCTGAACGAAGCGCTTCAAGGTCGGGGCTAAAGTTTCCCTCTCCGGCACGCCGACATCGTGAAGTTACCGGCTCCTACACACCCATCCCGATTGCGCTCGCAACCTGTCCACCTTAGGACAATCTGTCTATGCCTTCAGCAGGTAAACTCTATCCTAAGTTGGCTTATCTTCATGAAATGGAAGTGGACCCGCCTCATTCGATTGTGGTCTACTCCTTGCGTGGCACTTTTAGAAGCCGGATTAATGCCGGATGTTGCGAGATAGATTGAGGGTCCGGATAGTCCTCCACGCTGATGGCTTCGCCGGGGTGAAGGCTGTAGCACCGCGGAGATTTCTTCGCGCGGGGGATAGAGAAAGGGAAACCCATGTTGCACTATGCGTTAATATTTCTCGTGGTGGGACTCATCGCAGCGGCCTTGGGCCTGTCCGGCGTCGCGGGAGTCGCCACCCAAATTTCGTGGGTCTTGTTTGTCATCGGGATCATCTTATTGCTCGTCCATCTCCTCAAAGGGCGCACGCCGCCGGTGGCCTGAACGGCCGCAATGGGAGTGCAATCGGCGCATGCGCTCGAACACAAAGGAGTGGCATGCGCCCGCGAGTTGGTTTATAAACGGATCTGGCACGTGTCATTCATCACAATAAGGAGGCTGGCATATGCGAAGCTCTATATTCACCGGTCTGGTACGGGGCGTGGTCGTCGTTGGTTGCGGGCTTATGCTCACCGCCTGTAACACGACGAAGGCCACATTTGATTCCACTGTCAGGTTCTTCTCGAGCACGAGCCCGGAGAATCTCTACACCCTCGACGGGCTGATCAAAGAGGAACAGAAATTAAATCTGTACACCGCCGTGATGTATGACAATTTGCAGCAGGATATCGCTCGCGGCGGCGGTGAATATCTCACGTCGCTCGGCGTCCTGATGAAGGTGCCCGAAGGGCGCCAGAGCGAGTTTGGTTTGATATCGCAAAGCGCGTATCCGGTTCTCTTCGCCTCCGACGAAGTTTCTCCGGTCGAGACATTGGCCACGCTGACCAAGGAATGGAAAGCGACTCCCATCAAGTAGCAAGCGCGTAGGAGGCCGGCGCAACGTCGTCATCGATGCGCCGCCTCCCCCTGAGATGACGCAGGAGCATTTCTTATTTGGAGGAAACCATGCAAAAGAAATGTGCGCATCCATCGTGTACCTGCCAAGCGCCTGCGGGCAAGGAATTCTGTAGCGAGCAATGCTCCAGCTCCGCCGCGCCGAGCGGACGGTGTAACTGCACCCATCCGAACTGTAAAGGCCATCAATCTAGTCGGTAGAGCCACGCTCCCGCTTGTCGCGATCCACCACCCGCATGGTCGGTTTTGATCATCAGGCTCCGGCACTCGCCGTATCCGCTTCCCGTGCATGAAGCGTCCGCCGGCCGTCTGCTTGCGGCTCCCCTTCCGGCTGCCACGCTACCCGATGTTTGGGCAAAAATCGACCGCCTTCCAGCTCTTTAAGGAACGCAATCAATTCCTCGCGCAGGCGGCAATGCATTCGCCACGCCGACGGTGGATCCTTCGCGCTGCATAAGGCCCGTAATTCCATTGTATCTTCTTTGACTCCGGTCACTTCGAGTACCGGTTCGGCCGGCCCATCCCAGTCTTTACATTCGTTAACGAGCTCTTGGAACTTGGCGCGCACGGCTTTGACGTCGATCGTATAATCCACATGCAGATAAATCGGCTGAATCGTGTGCGCGGATTTCATGGACCAGTTTTCGAATGGGCGCTCGATAAAATATGCGAGCGGAACAATGATGCGGCGGGCGTCCCAAGTCCGAATTGTAATATAGGTATAGGTGAGTTCCTCGACCCAGCCCCATTGCCCTTCGAACACAATGCTGTCCCCGATACTGGCCGGTTGCGTGAGTGCGATTTGAATCCCGGCCATAATATTCCCCAGCACGTCACGGGACGCCACCCCCAGTACCACGCTGGCCACGCCTGCTGACGCCAACAGTGAAAGCGATATGTTTTCAAAAAGGTTGAATTGCCGGAAGGCAAATGCCAACCCGATGCAGATCACGCTGAACGTCAAGACGTGCTTGACCACGGCTAGCCGCGTGATTCGGCTCCGCGCGCCGCATTCTCCTTCCAACTGAATTTTATCCAGATAGGCATGGCTGGAGACGTCCGTCATCATGCGGACGGCTCGAACCGCCAACCATGTGGCGGCCACCACGATCAGCACGCCGACAATCGGATACAAGTTATGCGTGATCTGACCGGGCAAAGACAGCCACGAAAACGTCACGACATGGAAGACGATGCCGGCGACGAGGAACGCCAACGGACCCGACGCCGCCTCGCCCAACGCCACGGCCCGCGGCGATGAATGCCACCGCCTGAGCGCGCCGACGACCACGTTCTCCACGGCCCAGCCACTTCCCGCGGCGCAGGCGCCCAAGAAAATCAGAATGCTCCAATGCCAGAGCGAATCATGGTTCATGATTCCCAGCCTGACAGGCGCCGGCAGATAGCGCATAATCGCGCCGGGGCCATGCGCCGCATACAATCGCTCGATATTCTCGACCGTCCGAGGCGAGAACAGCCAGATTGGCGGGGCATCGGGAGCTTTGAACCGCTCGAGCCGCACCTCGACATCCCAGAGGTCCAGCTCAATGGCGCCGAGCTTGATGCTTCGACGAGGTCTCCCGGCATGGGGTTTGTCTTCATCGCCTTTGGATTCCACTTCGCCGTCGGGGCGATCGGGCACATCGTTGTAATTGATGTGGAGTTTCTCGCTGAAGACATAGAAGAACTTTTCAGCCAGCACCGGCGCGCTGCGAGCTCGCTTTTCATTCGGAATGTGCTTGAAGTTGAACGTCTGCGCGGCGCGTTTGAAATCCCCGTCCCGCGACGACAAAATAAAATGCTCCAACGTGGCCCGCGGCGTGGCAAATGAATCCGGCTTCCCTCCTTCAAATATCTGATTCAGACTGTCCACATCGAAGTACAGCTCTTGATCGCGCGGTTCGTCAGGCGTGACCGAAGGCGCGGCAAGTCCGGCCGCAGCAACACTCCAAGCTAGATAAACACCGAGGACCATGCCGATGGAGCGACCTTTGCTTTCCATACAGACTCCTACCGAGATGATGGCGTCGCGGTCTTCTGCAAGTTAGCCAAATAGTTCTCATCCTACTCCCGCTCTTGGGCCGGTTCAATCCGAGCCGCATCTATCTGCAGGCACAACGGCTCGCCGCCAAACGAAGGACAGTTCCCATCTTGCAGCCGGTTCTTCCCCGCCATAGAATGCTGCCTGCCGGCGACGGAAAGGGAGGACATATGCAGGACTTCGAGAAGCTGGGTGTTTTTTACCTCGGCCGACTGTATGACCTTGGGAAGAAAAAGCTCAAGCCGGGACTATTGCTCTATGACTCAAAGGATTTGGTCACCCACGCCGTCTGCGTCGGCATGACGGGAAGTGGTAAAACCGGACTGTGCATCGGCCTCTTGGAAGAAGCGGCGATCGATGGCATCCCGGCCATCGTGATCGATCCCAAAGGGGATCTGGCCAATCTGCTGCTGACCTTTCCCCAATTACGGGCTGAAGACTTTGCGCCGTGGATCAATGAGGACGACGCGCGCAAAAAAGGCCTGTCCCCCGCCGACTATGCTGCGCAGCAGGCGGAGACCTGGAAGAAGGGATTGGCCGAGTGGGGACAGGACGGCGAGCGCATCGCACGCCTCCGCGAGGCGGCCGATTTTGCCGTGTACACACCGGGAAGCACAGCCGGTCGTCCGGTGTCGATTCTCAAATCATTCGCCGCGCCGGCCCAAGATATCCGCGACGATGAGGAACTCTTGCGCGAGCGTGTCGGCCTTACCGCCACCAGCTTGCTCGGCCTGCTGGGAATCGAAGCCGATCCGATTAAAAGCCGTGAACACATTTTGATCTCGACGATCCTGCACACCGCCTGGAGTCGCAATCAGGATCTCGATCTCACTGCGTTGATTCAACAAATCCAAACACCCCCGGTCTCCCGCATCGGCGTGCTGGATCTGGATGCTTTCTATCCCTCCAAAGATCGGTTCGCCTTGGCCATGCAACTGAATAATCTCCTGGCCGCGCCGGGTTTTTCCGCCTGGCTCCATGGCGAGGCGCTGGATCCGACCTCGCTTCTGCATACGGCCGAGGGAAAACCGCGCATCGCAATTTTTTCGATCGCGCATCTGAGCGACGCCGAACGCATGTTCTTCGTCTCATTGTTGTTGAATCAAACTTTGGGCTGGGTGCGCTCGCAATCCGGCACCACCACGCTCAGGGCTATCGTCTACATGGATGAGATCTTCGGGTATTTCCCGCCGGTAGCCAATCCCCCGTCCAAAGCGCCGCTGTTGACCTTGCTCAAGCAAGCGCGGGCATTCGGCGTCGGCATCGTGCTCGCGACACAGAATCCGGTCGATCTGGACTACAAAGGATTGGCCAATACCGGCACCTGGTTCATTGGACGGTTGCAAACCGAGCGCGACAAGGCCCGCGTGTTGGACGGCCTGGAAGGCGCGGCGGGCGGCGCCGGAAAGAAATTCGATCGCCAACGCATGGAACAGATTTTGGCCGGATTGGGCAATCGGGTGTTTCTCATGAACAACGTGCACGAGGACGCGCCGGTGGTTTTCCAAACGCGCTGGACCTTGTCGTATCTACGCGGGCCGTTGACGCGGACACAAATCAAGATGCTCAGGGAGCGGGCGCGAGGCACGGGGCGCGAGGCACGGGGCGATGAGCAGGAGGGACAAGAAAAAGAATTAGCAACTTCCCTATCGCCTCGTGCCTCGCGCCTCGATCCCGGCGGCGGCCGCCCTATGCTCCCGCCCGATGTGCGCCAATATTTTATTCCCATACGAGGTGTGCAGGTTGAGGGGACGGCGCTGCTCTACCGACCGATGCTCTTCGGGTCAGCGCAGGTCCGATTCGTCGACGGGAAAAAGGGAATCGACCTCACCGAGAACGTGCAGGCTATGGCGCCGATCGTCGATGGACCGGTGCCGGTTGATTGGGACCATGCGACGGCAATTGACTGCGCGGTGTCCGATTTGGAACGCGCGCCGGTGGACGGCGCGCAGTTCACCGATGTGCCGCCGGCCGCGGCAAAGGCCAAAAGCTATGAGTCATGGAGCAAAGACTTCGCCGGCTGGTTGTATCGCTCCCAAAAGATCGATGTCTTTAAAAGTCCGGCTTTGAACGAAAGCTCGAAGCCCGGCGAATCGGAACGCGACTTCCGCATCAGACTCCAACAGAAAGCCCGAGAGCAGCGCGACCGGGCGTCCGAAGACCTCCGACGAAAGTACGCCCCGAAAGTCGCCGCGCTTCAAGAACGCAAGCGACGCGCGGAACAGGCGGTGGAGCGCGAGGCGGAGCAGGCGAAACAGAGCGGGCTTCAGGCGGCCATTTCCGTCGGCGCCACGCTCCTGGGCGCGTTCATGGGGAGAAAGACGATCAGCGCGTCTACGATCGGAAAGGCCACAACTGCGATCCGCGGCGCAGGCCGTGTCATCAAAGACAGCAAGGATATCGGTCTGGCGAAAGACACGGTCGCGGCGATCGACCGGCAGATCAGCGAGCTGGACGCGCAGTTCCAATCCGATGTCGCCGCGATCGAGGCCGGCGGCGATCTCACGGAAACGCTGGAGACTGTCTCACTGAAGCCCACCAAATCAAATATCGCCGTCAAGCTGGTCGCGCTCGCCTGGACACCGTATTGGCAGGATGATAAAGGCGTAGTGATGAGCGCATGGCAGTGAGCAGAAGCCAGAGCATCCACCGCATCTTGACATATTGATGCATTATTAGTATGCTTTGACATATGCGAACAACTGTCCGACTTAATGACCAGTTGCTCAAGGCAGCGAAGCGCCATGCGCACGAAACCGGCCGGACCTTGACGGCTGTCATCGAAAATGCGCTGCGCCAAGTTCTCTCCACGCGCCCCATGAAAACACGACCAACACGGGTGAAGCTGACCACCGTCAAAGGCAACGGGCTGCGGCCAGGAATCGATTTAGATGATTCGGCTGCCTTACTTGCCGCGATGGACGAGACGCGTGATCCTGCCTGATGTCAACATCCTTGTGTACGCCCATCGGCAGGATGCCGCAGATCACCACGCTTACCTTCATTGGCTCGAAGACCTCATCAACTCCGATCAAGCCTACGGTCTCTCAGATCTTGTACTGAGCGGCTTTATCCGAATAGCCACACATCCCAGGGTATTCACTCCCCCGAGCACCACAGATCAGGCGATCGCCTTTGTTCAGGAGTTACGGGACCGGCCTAATTGCACTCTTGTCAATCCAGGGCCCCGTCACTGGGAAATCTTCTGCCGCCTCTGCAAGCAAGCCAACGTCAAAGGCAATCTCGTCCCCGACGCGTACCTGGCCGCTCTCGCGATTGAAAGCGGCAGCGAATGGGCCACGACAGACCGTGATTACAGTCGCTTTCCCGACCTGCGCGTCCGCCATCCACTGCGCTGATCGCCGAAAGTCATCCACCTTTTTTTCGCTTCCTACCTTACCGCAATCCCGTGCGCCATCAGAGCCATGAAGATCGCACGGAGGGTTGCGCGGGCACAGGAAAGCGGGGCGGCAATCGATCAGCCGATCGGCGTGAAGCACGGTTTAAATCCGATGTCGCCGCAATCGAGGCCGCCGGCGATCTCACGGAAACGCTGGAGACTGTCTCACTGAAGCCCACCAAATCGAACATCGCCGTCAAGCTGGTCGCGCTCGCCTGGACACCGTATTGGCAGGATGCCGCGGGCAAGGCGACGCCGGCATGGAATTGAGGGATGGTGGCCTCGGCTGGCGAAGGACGTTCAGCTCCGGGATCGTCATCATGCGTCCATGTCTGAAGGCCATTGGCATCGTGCTGTTGGCCGCTGCGCCTCATCGGATTAGAAGAACGGCGCACGGCTGTCATATCGTCATTAAGAATGCAGGGCTCGCTATGGCGACCCTCCGTGCATTCCTTCCATCCGAGGCGACATTTGAAGAGTGAAGGGAAACCAGCCTTAAACGATGTGGCACTTCAGTCAGTTTGACGCCATGGAGCCTCCAATCGCCACTTCCTCCATGTATATACAACGTTGACACGTATGGCTGCCTGCGCTATGATATGCAGCGTATACGAAACAGTTGGAGGCGCCCTATGCAGGCCGTATTAAAGAAATGGGGAAACAGCACGGCAGTCCGGTTACCGGCTCCGCTCGTCAAGGAGGCGAAGTTCCGCCTGAACCAGAGCGTCGAGATGACGGCAGAGGAGGGGCGAATCATCATTACGCCTCGCCAGAAGCCGGTTCGGTATAAGCTGGACGACCTGTTGGCTGGAATTACACCGGAGAATCGCCACGACGCCGTTGATATGGGCGGTGCGGTCGGTGCAGAGGAATTTTGACGGCTCAGACCTATATCCCGAGACGCGGTGATATTGTTTGGCTTCAGTTCTCTCCTCAAAGCGGGCATGAGCAGGCCGGTAGGCGGCCTGCTCTCGTGCTCTCGCCTGCAAGCTACAATGGCAAAGCCGGTCTCATGCTGTGCTGTCCCATCACCTCGCACGCG
This sequence comes from Nitrospiraceae bacterium, assembly GCA_035253365.1. Taxonomy (GTDB): domain Bacteria; phylum Nitrospirota; class Nitrospiria; order Nitrospirales; family Nitrospiraceae; genus DATFCE01. The sequence goes on along the minus strand of DATFCE010000419.1, from coordinate 1,291 downwards.
AAGGGCTACCCTTTTGAAGTTACGCTCCGGGGAATCAGCACAGATGGCGTCGTGCTTTCTGATCAGGTCAAGAGCGTCGATTGGAAAGCGCGCCAAGCAGAGTTTAAGGAAATGACCAGCCCCACTCTCGTGCGTGACGTTCTCGCGAAGGCCTCCACTCTCCTTACTCCCTAAACAGCATTCACGATCTCATGAAAATAACCTGCCCCCCGGTCACACGGAGAAGAGGCAAAGGGTCAGAGAATAAAGCGCAAAGGATGTCGGGCTAGCGAAAGACGCTGTTGTGGCCCATTGACCGTCAAATCAGCGGACTCGAAGCGCAGTTCCAATCCGAGGTGGCGTCCCTCGAAGCGGCCGGCGATCCCCTGACAGAACCGCTGGAGACCGTCTCGCTCAAGCCGACCAAATCGAACTTCGCCATCAAACTCGTTGCGCTCGCCTGGACGCCGTATTGGCAGGATGCGCAGGAAATGTGACACCGGCGTGGAATTGAGGGATGGTGGCCTCGGCTTGGGAACGGCGAGCCTTCCGGCCTTGCCATAATGCGCTGGCTTCAAGCTGCTATCGGTATCGTACTATTGGCCGCATGCGCCTCTGAAACTGCGACAGGGTCGCAAGGCCGTCGCATGCGGCAGCGCTAGTGCTGTTTCGTGGGCAGATCACGCCTTGGCAAGAGCCTCCATCCTCATCCGTTCCATCCGAGGCGATGGTTAAAATGAAAGACTGATTGGTGAACTTTATCCTTGATCGCCTTTGCCAGGACTCTCTGTCGTCACGTCAGTTAGCTGACTCGAATGCCTTTGAGCATGCCGTAAAAGGTGTCACGGCAACCATCAACATCGGTCCAATTGCTAAAGGCCTTATCATGCTCGTCGATCACCCGCTGTAAAAGCGTGGTTTCTTCCAGCGCTTGAGCATCGACACCATGGTCGGCTTCCATAAAAGGCCGTCTCTCTTCGACCTGGCTGTGATGCATGGCGGTCAATGCCACGAGAATTGACTCGGCCATTTCAGTGGTTGGCTTTTGAAGCCGAACGGCTTCTATAAAGCCGGCCCGCTTTTTCATCCAAGCCGTTATGGCAGTCCAGGGCTTCTCGGTTTCGGATGGTTGGCGCTGCAACATAGCCAAGTACCGCACGCGATTTAAGAATCGCTTAATCGACCGGGGCGTGTGCTGTTTGGTGATAATAATGGGCAGCCAAATTCGCAGCGCCTTCTCAAACTCGGGAGAATCTTTAATGACCACATCCGGCCGCCGCAGGAGCAATAAAGCCGCCATCAGCAAGATAAT
>DATFCE010000418.1:0-9684 GCA_035253365.1 Nitrospiraceae bacterium | reverse complement strand
TTTCAGAAAAGGAGGATCGTGTGAAAAGCAAGGGCACAGTCAAATGGTTCAATGACCGGAAGGGGTTTGGATTCATTCGCCTGGAGAGCGGCGAGGATGTGTTCGTTCATTATTCGGCCCTTCAAGGAGACGGCTTCAAGTCGCTCAAAGAAGGGGAAAATGTCGAATTCGATATCGTTCAAGGAGCAAAAGGCCCTCAGGCCGCGAATGTCATGAAGACACAGTAACCGTCGTGGTCGCATGGGTCAAAGGGTCCACTCCGAGAGAGTGGACCCTTTGTTGTGAGTATCGTGTCATCCGCTTGGGAGAGCTTATGATCCATGCCGGGAATTTCTTGACAACATCACAATCTATTGATAGTTTCAGCCTTCATGGAGGCTGACAAGAGCAAAGTTCAGCAAAGCGCCAATCAATTAGCCTCCCGCGGTCAGTTCGACCGAGCCGTTGCCGAGTGGAAAAAACTCCTCATCGATTCCCCCGCAGACGGAACCATCCATAACAGCATCGGGGATCTTCACCTTAAACGGCATGCCGTCGGCGAAGCTATCGATTCATATTTCCAGGCCGGCGCGGCGTTTCAGGCGGCCGGGTCGGCGTTGAAGGCGATTGCGGTCTACAAAAAAATTCTTAAAATCGACCCCAGCCGGTACAAGGTGTACCAAAATCTTGGTGACCTCAATGCCGAGCGGGGCCTGATCAATAATGCCGTTTCCGATTACATCACGCTGAGCAAACTCTATTTAAAAGAAGGACTGGTCCGAGATGCGTTGGCGGTATACCGAAGAATCGTCAACCTGGATCCGGCCAACCTGGATGCCAGGCGCCGACTGGCGGATCTGTGCCTCCAGGAAGGGTTGCGTGAAGAAGCCGTCAAAACCTTACTGCAGCTCGGCAAGGAATGCTCGGCTCAGAGCCGCGCGGCCGAAGCACGCGAGGTGTACCAGAGAGTGCTTAAGGTCGATCCCGGTAACACGGTCGCCGAGCGCCTTTTGATCAATCCACACGAAGCGCTTCCGGAAGATCGGCCGTCCAGATCCTCCGACACTGCAAAGGGGCCGGACGAGCTGGATCGACAACAGTCGCTGGATCAGGCCAATCGTCACATCAGTGCCGGTCAGTGCAGTGAAGCCGACGCGTTGCTGTCGGAGTTGCTGAGCTCACATCCCGGCGATCCGGAAGTGTGCCGGCTCTTGGCGATGCTCCATATCAAACAGGGACAATTGGCCGTCGCCTTAAGTGAAGTTCAATTTTTGGCGGAAGCCGCTATTCGGGCTGAAGATTATGCGCTGGCGGAAACCATGGTTCGTGAATATCTGGCCGCCGATCCGACCTGCGTCACCCTTCTCGAATTACTTGGGACCTTGTACGAGCAGAGCGGCAATCCGGACGGCGCGGTGACTCAGTACGGCAAAGCGCTGGAGGTCTTGCTTGAACATCCTGATCCGGAAACGCCGTCCCGGCCGGCGGAGTTGTATGGCAAAATCAAAGTGTTGATTCCCACTCACCATTTTGTCGAACGATTCGCATCGGTGCTCTCTCCGATGCCGCCCCAGCAGCCCGAAGAGCCGAACAATGCCCAGACGGCCCCGTCTGAGTCCAATCCCATCACAACCCTCGGTGACCCTGTAGTCCAGACGGAGGCCGTTGAGACGCTTCAGAGTTCTCCGGCGCAACCGAGTGAACAGGAATACAAGACCCGTTATGAATTGGGACTGGCCTACAAGGATATGGGATTGCTGGACGAGGCGATCGAGGAATTTCAGATTGCCGCGCATTCTCACGAGTGTTTTCTTGATTCCTCCAGCCTGTTGTCGGCCTGTCTTAAGGAGAGCGGCCAACATGCTGCGGCGAGGGAGTGCCTGGAGCACGCGATTGCCGATTCACGGTGTGCCGGGGATAAATCAGTTGCCCTCCGGTACGAGCTGGGCCTTTTGTATGAGGCGGAAGGGGCTTTCGACAAGGCGGCCGAGATTTTTCTGACGATTCCGCATTTCCTGGACGTTCCCGTCCGGCTGGAGCGCGTCCAAAGCGCGGGTGGCAAGAAAGTATCGGCCGAGCCTGCAGAAACATTGGAGCCCGAGCCACCAACTACGGCTCCTTCCGAGCACACGACCGTCGGCGCCGGCCACAACGGTGCCACTGAGCGGAAGAAACGCCGGATCTCCTACCTGTAACGCCGATGTCCCTCCTCGAATTCTTTCAGCTCAAAGAAAATCCCTTCTCCATCACCATCGACAGCCGGTTTTTTTATAACTCTCAGCAGCACGCAGAGGCTCTCGTTCGGCTTAAATATGCCGTGGAAAACATGAAGGGTCTCGCCGTCCTCGTCGGCGACATCGGCACCGGCAAAACAACATTGGCTACGCGATTTCTCGAGGAATTGGAGACGGGGGCCTATGAAGCGGCGTTATTGATTGTCCTGCATGCGGGGGTCACGTCGGAATGGATGCTTCGAAAGATCGCCTTGCAAATGGAGATCGTCTCGCCGGCCGAAAGTAAGACCGATCTGCTGACTCAACTCGGAAGGCGGCTCGAGGAGATTGCCGAATCCGGAAAGAAAGCGGTCGTGCTGATCGACGAAGCGCAAATGCTGCGAAGTCAAGAATTGATGGAGGATTTTCGGGGTCTGTTGAATATCGAAATGAACGGCCACAAGCTTGTCACCTTTGTCTTGTTTGGTCTGCCGGAGCTCGATCAGGTTCTGGCGCTGGATAGACCGCTGCATCAGCGCGTGGCCGTTCGTTATGAATTGACGGCGCTGAACAGCCCGGGCACCGAGGCCTACATTAATTATCGCCTGCACATCGCCGGCGCACAGGGGACTTTGTTCAAACCCGAGATCTTTCCGTTGATCTGTCACTACTCAAAAGGCATACCCCGCGTGATTAACACGCTCTGCGACAACGCCCTCCTCGAAGCCTATCTTCGGAAACAGGAGCGGGTCGAGATGGGCTTGATCCACGAAGTTGCCGAAGACCTTAAGCTCAACCACTAACAAACAGTGCTGAACGCATCCTGAGTGCTGAGCTGAAAAACGAGCATTCGGAGTCACGCGGCGAACCCGCTTAGTCTTCGACTCAGTACTCAGTTCTCAGGACTCAGCACTGCTTCACGCTACTCGATTCGGCGCCGGCCTGCCCTCCATCACCGCCACGATATTTTCGATACAGACCATCCCCATGCGAATACGGGTCGCCAGCGTCGCTGAGCCGACATGGGGAAGCGTGACGACCTGCTTAAGCTCGCGCAATCCGGGGTGGAGAACCGGCTCGTGTGCGTAGACATCAAGACCGGCTCCCGCCAAACGTCCGTTGCGAAGCGCATCCACCAGGGCGTCTTCATCGACGACAGGCCCGCGCGACGTATTAATGAGGTACGCCGTCGAGCGCATGCGCCGGAACTCGGCCGACCCAATAAGATGGCGGGTCTCCGCAGTGAGCGGAACATGCAGGCTGATGAAATCCGCCTCGCTCAACACATCATCGAATGCCATAGACTTCCACGAACCATCTTCCGCAGCGGTGGTGGCGCGACGGCAGTACAGGACCGGCATGTTGAATCCCTTGGCGCGGCGCGCGACGGCATGCCCGATGCGTCCCATCCCGATGATACCAAGCGTTTTTCCGAAAACGTCCGTGCCGAGCAACTGGGTCGGCTCCCATCCAGTCCACTGTCCACTCTGTACCAGCTCATGGCCCTCCGGCACCCGTCTCGCCACGGCAAGTAGCAGAGCCCACGCCAGATCCGCGGTCGTCTCGGTCAAGATATCGGGAGTGTTGGTGACGATCACATGATGGGTCCGAGCCGCCTCGAGATCAATGTTGTTAAAGCCGACCGCATAGTTGGCGATGACGCGCAGATGGCGGGCATGCCGAAACGTCTCCGCATCAATCTGTTCCATCAATGTACAGATAGCCGCCTCGGCATGAGAAAGACCGCTCGCGAACGCCTCACGCGACAGGGGAAGTGAACTCGGCTCATTGATCAAAGCGAAGCGTTCAGTCAGCGCCTGCATGACCGGCTCGGGTAGCTCCCTCGTGACCAACACTCGTGCTTTCTTCATCGTCGTAAGGTATACGGCGAGACTATTTTGCGGCGCCGGCACGTCGGATGCAACCTTGACGTGCTCGCCGACTGTTTGTTAGACTCCACGATCCAACTCATTGAACAATAGAATCTTTCCTTCGGTTCATCACGTTGTAGAGAGGAATATTATGGACAAGCGGTGGGATCGCGAAGCATGGCTGTCGAAGCGATTGATACTCAAGGCTGAAGGAAGTTCGGATGAGTGGGGCGCGGGTGATTCGGTAGCGGAAGAAGATCTGCCGCCGACGCCTGCAAACGTGGTCGCCACTCCGGGCAACGGCCGCAATACCATAGCCTGGGAGCCGGTGCCGGATGCGCTGTACTACAACATTTATTTTTTGACCACCAAAGGCGTGCAGATCAAGTTTTCGGAGTTGACCCGCCCGATCGCCAGCGCCGCGGATTTCAATCCCGTCATCGGGGTCACCAAAGAAAAAGGCAACCTTATTGAAGGCGCGACGTCCCCGTACACGCACGACGATCTTGCCAACGGCACGTGCTATCACTACGTCGTGACGGTGGTGACCCCGAAGGGAGAAAGTCCGGAGTCCGCCGAAACGATGGCCATTCCGTCGCCGTACTTATTGGTCCAGAAGATCGGGCAGCCGGGCATGGATGACGGGGAGTTCAATTCCCCCACCGGCATCGCCATTGATCACGAGGGGAATCTGTACGTCGCGGACACCGATAATCACTCGATTCAAAAGTTTGATAAGGACGGAAAGTTTCTGGCCCGGTGGGGGAGCGAGCCCAGCGCGCAAGAGGGACAATTCTATTATCCGCGCGGTCTTGCCACCGGCCCCGAAGGAGATGTGTATATCGCCGACAGCGGGAACAATCGCGTGCAGAAGTTCGATGCCGAAGGGAACTGCATGCACGCCTGGGGGAAGTTCGGGTTTGCATGGCGGGGGGCCGACATCGGGAAGTTCGACGTGCCGTGGGGTGTCGCGACCGACCATCAGGGTAACGTATACCTGACCGACACCAGTAACTCTCGTATTCAAAAGTTCCAATCCGACGGCACGCCGCTGATGAAATGGGGGCGTGACGGCAGTTATGACGGCGCGTTCTTCTTTCCCCGTGGCGTGACGGTCGATTTTGTCGGCAATGTCTTCGTGGCGGATGAGAGCAATCATCGCATACAGAAATTTGATGCCCGCGGCAGCTTTTTGGCGAAGTGGGGCAAAGAGGGCAGCGGGCCCGGCCAGTTCAAATCGCCGTGGGGTGTCGCGTGCGATGCGCTGGGGAATGTGTATGTGGTCGATAGCGGCAATCATCGCGTTCAGAAGTTCGACGGCAACGGCACGTTTATCTGCGCCTGGGGCAACCGCGGAGTCACCGACGGCCAATTTAATTTCCCGTCCGGCATTGCGGTGGATAAGGCAGGCTGCGTGTACGTCGTCGATAGCGGTAATGGCCGGGTCATGAAGTATGCGCCCACGGAAGAAGAGATTCAAAAGACGCAACAGCCCAAGGCGCAAGAGGCGACCTCCTTGCCGGCTCCGCGCAGCGTGGTTGTGAAACCGGGCGATACGGAAACGACTCTGAGCTGGCTCGAGGCACCTCGCGCGGTGTCCTATAATTTGTATTTCCACACCTCGTCCGGCGTGACTATCCAGAGCGGCACACGGATCGAGGGGGTGACCAGTCCCTTTTCCCACACGGGATTGACCAACGATATTCCTTATTATTATGCCCTGACCGCTGTCTATGAAGATGGCGCTGAAAGCGCCCTTTCGGAAGAGGTCACCGCGACGCCGGTGTTGATCGATATGACCGCGCCGCAAAACCCATATGCCGTCATTAACCACGGTGGGTTCATGACCAATTCACCCGACGTGGTGGTCACGATATCCGCCAATGATCTGGACACCGGTGTGGCTGCCTATTTCATTTCCGAAAGCCCCATCGCGCCGACCGCCGGTGTGCCCGGTTGGGTCGACGTGGATCCGATCCACAAGTTCGGCGCGACGATTCCGTTCACGTTGTCGCCGGGCGATGGGAACAAGACCATTTACGTCTGGTTCAAGGACATCGGCAACAACGTGTCGGTGCCAGCCAGTGCGAGCATCCTAGTCAATACATCCGGCTATCTCTGTGTGTCGAAGTGGGGCAAGCCGGGCCGTGGAGCCTCACTGCTGCACGGCGGCGAATTCATGGCGCCTATCTACGGCATGACCGTTGATCAGCAAGGCTCACTTTTCGTCGTGGACAACGGGAACAATCGCATTCAAAAGTTCGATAACAACGGCAACTTCATTATTTTATGGGGCAGCTTCGGCGGCTCCAATGCCAATTTCCACAATCCCACCGGCATCGCCTGCGACGCGAAAGGCGACGTGTACGTGGTGGACACCAATAATCACCGCGTCCAGAAATTCGACGGCAAACTGGGTCAATATTTAATGAAGTTCGGAGGCCGCGGCAATGGAGAAGGCCAGTTCAGCTCGCCGTGGGGTATCGCCGTCGATCGCGTCCGAGGCTATATCTATGTCGTGGACAGCGCGAACTTTCGTGTGCAGAAATTCGACAAGACCGGTGAGTTCATCATGCAATGGGGCAGTTTCGGGAGCAACGACGGACAGTTTTATTTTGCGCGCGGAATTGCCGTTGATCAAAGCGACGGTACCGTCTATGTCGTCGACATGGGCAATCATCGCGTGCAGAAATTCGATACCAGCACCAACGTGTTGCCGCAATTGCTGACGAAGTGGGGCGGCGGGCTCGGGCCCGGCCATGCCAGCAGCGCGCAATCCCAGGAGGCGGGCCAACTGCGCTCGCCGTGGGGGATTGCCGTCGATGCGAATGGCGATGTGTATGTGACGGACACCGGCAACCATCGCGTCCAGAAATTCGATCGTGAAGGAAATTATCTGACACAGTGGGGCGGCTTTGGAAATACCGACGGCCAGTTCAACTTTCCATACGGTGTCGCCGTCGATGCGCGAGGCAGCGTGTTCGTCGTGGACAGCGGGAATACACGCGTGCAGCAGTTCATGCCGGCCGACGAAGGGGGGGAGCGACTGCAAGAAGAGGCGGAAGCCGCTGCGCTCGCCGACAGGACCGCCGAATCTCAACGCCGCTAATGCCCCGTCACGATCTTGACCCCTTCCGGGGGCTGTGTTAGCGTTCGGCGTCGCCACCTGCGTCGCCGCCATCGACCGCACCGTAACGGAGCACTATGAAACGCACCGTGCGCTTAGGCCTCACCTTCGATGACGTCATCTTAGTCCCCGCCAAAACCGAAGTTCTGCCCAGCGAGACCACTACGCAGACCCGCGTGTCCCGAAACCTTACGATCAATATTCCCATTGTCAGTGCGGCAATGGATACGGTCACTGAAGCGCGGTTGGCGATTGCGCTGGCTCGCGAAGGCGGACTCGGCGTCATTCATCGTGTGCTGCCGCCTGAGGATCAAGCCGCGGAAGTCGACAAGGTGAAAAAGTCGGAAAGTGGGATGATTATTGAACCCATCACCATTTCGCCGGACCAAACCATTCGGGATGCGCAGCTGATCATGGCGAAGTACCGGATTTCCGGCGTGCCGGTGACGAAACAAGGCAAGCTGGTCGGTATTCTGACGAATCGGGACCTGCGGTTTGAGAGCCGGATGGATCTCAAGGTCTCGCAGGTGATGACCAAGGACGACCTTGTGACTGCGCCGGAAGGCACCAGTCTGGAAAAAGCCCGTGAAATTCTGCACGAGCACCGGATCGAAAAGCTCTTGGTGGTCGATAAGCAATTTCGCCTCAAAGGTTTGATCACCATCAAAGACATCGAAAAGCGAATCAAGTATCCCCATGCCTGCAAGGACGCGCATGGCCGCTTGCGGGTGGCGGCCGCCGTCGGAGTCGGGGCCGATACCGAGCAGCGCGTCGAGCTCTTGACGAAAGCCGGCGTTGATATGGTCGTGGTCGATACCGCGCACGGTCATTCCCGGAGCGTGCTTGACATGGTCAAGTCGATCAAACAGCGCTATCCGAAGCTTGAAGTCATGGGCGGAAATATTGCCACCGCCGAGGCGGCCAAAGATTTGGTGAAGGCCGGCGCCGATGCAGTCAAAGTCGGGGTCGGGCCGGGGTCCATCTGCACCACGCGAATTGTCTCCGGGGCCGGCATGCCGCAATTGACGGCGATTATGGATTGCACCGACGCGTTGGAAGGCAGTGGCGTTCCCGTCATCGCCGATGGCGGAATCAAATATTCCGGCGATATCACGAAGGCGCTGGCCGCCGGGGCCTCCGCCGTCATGATCGGCGGGCTGTTGGCCGGGACGGAAGAATCGCCCGGCGAAACCGTGCTCTTCCAGGCGCGGACGTACAAGGTCTACCGTGGAATGGGGTCAATCGGCGCCATGGAAAAAGGCGGCAAGGACCGATATTTTCAAGCCGGCCGTCCAGAATCCAAACTGGTTCCAGAAGGAATCGAAGGCCGGGTTCCGTATAAAGGGACGCTATCGGGTGTCGTCTATCAACTGGTCGGCGGCGTGAAGTCCGGCATGGGTTATTGCGGGTGCCGAACGATTCCGGAGTTGCAGCAAAGGGCCACCTTTATTCGTCAGACTCTGGCAGGCTTGAAAGAAAGCCATGTCCACGACGTCATCATCACGAAAGAAGCTCCAAACTACCGGACTGATTGGGAGTGATTATTCGTTCATCGTGAAAATGAATCTTCTTGCACAGTGATCTTTCTTTCAGTTTAACGCATAACGATGAACGAATAACGTATCCCTCTCATGGAACTCTGGCATGACAGAATCCTGATCCTCGACTTCGGATCGCAGTACACGCAGCTGATCGCCCGTCGCATTCGCGAAGCGCACGTCTACTCACAGATCCTTCCGTGCACTACGCCGCTCGCCACGATTCTCGCGTATCGACCGAAAGGGATTGTGCTGTCCGGAGGGCCGGCGAGCGTTTATGACCGGAAAGCGCCAACGGTTCCTAAGCAGCTCCTCGAATTGGAAATTCCAATTTTGGGAATCTGCTACGGCATGCAGCTCGTGACCCATCTGTTGGACGGGGCGGTGGCAAAGGCGGCACATCGGGAATATGGCGCTTCGGAATTACTCGTGGATGATGCGACCGATTTGCTCAAAGGGCTGGGTCGAGATCCCTCGACAGTTTGGATGTCGCACGGCGATCGCATCGCACGGATGCCGGCGGGATTCCATACGATCGCGCATACCTCAAATTCGCCGATCGCCGCCATGAAATCGGATGATGGCCGAATCTATTGCCTCCAGTTTCATCCCGAAGTTGCGCATACCGAGAACGGCGTCCGAATCCTCCAAAATTTCGTGGTTGACATCTGCGGATGCCGGCCCACCTGGACGATGAACTCCTATGTGGAGACGGCCGTTACGGCGATCCGCGAGCAGGTCGGCAAGGGGAAGGTCCTTTGCGCATTGAGCGGCGGAGTCGATTCGTCGGTGGCAGCGGCGCTCACTCATCGCGCTGTCGGGCGCCAGTTGACATGCGTCTTCGTCGATAATGGGCTGTTGCGTCAAGATGAAGCGACGCAGGTGCAGAAGACCTTCGGGCTGCTGGATCTCAATCTCAAAGTTCTCGACCGAAGCGAACAGTTCGTGCAAGCGCT
>DATFCE010000417.1:0-5200 GCA_035253365.1 Nitrospiraceae bacterium | reverse complement strand
CAGATTTGTGATCCCCAGAATCTGTGGACAACCGTGTGAATAAGTTCGGCCTTGTAGGATAAAAGCCTACTCCAGTCCTTGAGCGAACGCGTTGCACAAGTTTTAGGCATTGTATGTCAACATTGACGGTCTACAAGATATAGCGTTATTGAGATTTATGAGCAGGTATAACGGGTTAGAGTCGAGGCAGGATCGGGGCCTGGGAAAAAATTGTGTACAAGACGAGCAAGTTAACTGCCAAAGAGAGGGCGATAATGCTTGGCGTGAACCCCGGATTCATCGGCAAATCCGACGGATGCTCGGTCGGGATTCCCCGTATCGTTAAGGTCGATGCGATAGTGACCTCGGACCTGTTCCATGGCGATCTCAAATGGAATGGCTTGAGGATAGAGATCTCCGGGCGCATGCGCGCCGCGGGCTAGGACTCGAACGGCGTCCGGGGTGGCGAACTTGGCATTGGAAAAAATATAGACATCTGCGATGGCGTGTGGTCCCAACTTATGCCCCGGGGTTGTGGGCGGGATGAGATCCGACAGCGTATTGTTCAGCCGGGCTTCACGGAATCGTTTGAGCAATCCGACGATTTGACTCGTTGTGGCCTGTTCCGGCACCACAATGCTGACGGCGTTGACATCCGGCACCGTCGCCATGACGCGAAACATCACGGGTGAGGCATCCGGCTCCTCGGCCGTTTGCTGAAGGGTTTCCGGGTTCCCGGGGACGGTCCCTTGCCGGTCGCGTTTCGGATTCGGAAGAAACACGGCGATCAAGAGCCACAGCCCGATAATGATGCCGAAAAACACGACCAACGGATGCGCCCCCGCCCGCTTCCCGTCTTGGTATGGGTTTTGATCTTCCATTCTCAGACTCTCTGCGTCATGTCTTCTGTTTGGCTTCTTCCCATAGGGCATCCAGTTCTGCCAAGGTCATCTCTTCGAGGGTACGGCCTTCTTTGGCGGCTCGCGCTTCCACAAATTGGAATCGCCGCACAAACCGCGCGATGGTCTTGCGGAGCGCTTCTTCAGGATTAATCTTGAGAAAGCGCGCCATATTGACCATGGTAAACAAGACATCGCCGAATTCCGCTTCCACGTGCGCTTGCGCGTCGCTTCCTCGTTCCGGTTCCACCAACGTCATGGCCTCGCGAAACTCATGCAATTCTTCCTCAAGTTTGTGAATGACCGGCTCGATCCGCGGCCAATCAAATCCGACGCGGGAGGCGCGCGCTTGTACCTGGTAGGCGCGCAGGAGCGCGGGCAAGGTCTTCGGCACTCCGTCCAACAGTGAGCCTGACTGACCGGTCTCTTTCCGTTCATCGCGCTTGATCTGCTCCCACCGCACTTTGACATCTTCCGAATCAAGCGTCGCGTTTTTCTGCTCGGCGGTGCCGAATACATGCGGATGGCGCCGGATCAATTTGTCCGCGAGCGACTGCATAACATCGTCGATCGTCCATGCGTCACGTTCCGCTCCGATCTGCGCATGAAATAGGATCTGGAGGAACAGATCGCCAAGTTCTTCGCGAAGGCGAGACGGATCTTCTTGGTCGATGCTCTCGAGGACTTCGTACGCTTCTTCGATGAGATAGGGTTTGAGGGAAGCATGCGTTTGCTTGCGGTCCCAGGGGCAACCGCCCGGCGCTCTGAGGGTGGCCATTAATTGAACGAGATCATCGAATCGTTTCGACACGATTGGGGCCCCAAGGAATGGGTTCACGCTTTGGCCGGAGTGGCCATTATCATGGATTTTCCCGTGCGATTCAATCCGGCCACGGCTTGCATGACGTCCCAAAGCGTGTTATATGTCGCACCGATACACCGTACTGCCATGGCTGAAGAAGAACCGAAATCCTTCGTCATTCGCGATCGTCGTAGCCGGGCGGATCAGACGGATGAGCCGGCTGCCGGCAGTCCGTCGCCTTCATCGCCTCCTCAGGACACGCCGCGTCCTGCCTCTCCCGAACCGGCTCATGATCATGAATCGCACCCGCCGGTGACGTTTTCATCATTCATCTTCTCGCTGGGTACCTCGGCCTTGATGCTGATGGGCGAGCAACTCGATCCGCAACAGGGTCGTATGCCGGTGAATCTGTCCCAAGCGAAAGAAATCATCGATATCCTGTCAATGTTGGAAGGCAAGACAAAAGGCAACCTGACGGCCGATGAACAAACGGTGTTGACCGATATGCTCTATGCCCTGCGGATGAAGTATGTCGATCTGGCATCGGGAAAACCGACGATCAAATCGCCTTGAGCGCGTCAGCGCTTCAGTCGCCCTTCCTTGTTCAGTCCAAGCCTGATGGGTTCATTCCGAGCGCATCCGTCTGCCCGCAGAGGAACTGACCTATCCATGAAGATTGAGCCACGCGCATGGAGCGTGCTGTTACTCGGACTTCTCATTTCCATCGCCGGTGTGGCCACCAAGTGGCCGATTCGCCACGAAGAAAATGCGGGTATTGATCCGATGCTCCAGGAAAGAGGTCATGCGCCGGCCTCTTACGTCTCGACCATCATACCGCTTGCGCGGGACAAGACGGCGACCGAAGCCGACCCGAGCCGCCGTATCTCGTCGCCGGTCCGAGATGATGCCGGTGGATCTGTGGACGTGCGCGCGCATTCCGGATGGGCATTCATCAAATCCGGCGAATACGCGCGCGCGGCTCGCCTGCTGACGGAGGCGGCCCGTCGATTCCCGGACGATTCATCCGTACAGTTGGGATTAGGAGTCAGCTATTTTCACTTGGAGCACGATCAACTCGCCATCGCGGCGCTGAATCGGGCGCTGGCCCTCAATCCGGACATGGATCAGGCGCATGCTTTGTTGGGCGAGCTGTATTTTAAACATGATGATCTGGAGGCCTCCGTCCAACACTACGAGACGGCAGCGCGTCGGGATCCATCCGATACGGCCGTTCAAGACGGTCTCTTCACCGCCCGTCGAGCTTATCGCGCGGAGGCGGGGTTGCAGCGGCTGTATAGCGCCCATTTCGTTGTGAAATATGAGGCGGCGCATCGCCGAATCGCCAATGCCATCCTCGATCGTCTCGAAGAGCAGCATCGGGTGATCGGCCGCCGACTTGGGTGGAATGGGAAGGAGCCGATGATCGTCATTCTCTATTCCACTCGGCGCTTCGAGGAACGGACCGGCAGTCCGGACTGGGCGGTGGGCCTTTACGATGGTAAGATCCATTTTGTCGCTGAACGCGTCATGAGCAAAGGCAGACCCAATGCCGCAATGCTGGCCCATGAGTACACCCACGCCGTGGTCCATCGGCTCAGCGGCGGCCATGCGCCAACGTGGTTGCAAGAAGGTCTGGCGCTCTATTTCGAGCGTCGCCCGATTGCGTGGAGCCGGCACGTGCTCGCACGCCACCGGGAGGACATCACGCCGCTTCACGCGCTGCACGGCAGCTTTTTGGCACTGGCTCCACGGGAAGCCGAATTGGCCTACGCCGAAGGCTATAGCGCGACCACGGCCATCATCGATCAATACGGGTTCGTGAAGGTGAAGCAACTGCTGGCGGTGCTGGCCACGATGCCGGTATTCAGCGCGGCGTTTGAAACGGTCTTTCACCAATCCTATCGGGATTTCGAGACGGCCTGGGTGTTCGGTTTGACCGGTCGGAGAACGTGATGCCTGAACTGTTCGATCCGGCTAATACGACGAAGTCTTCGGCCCGGCCGGGGGGACCCCCCAAAGTTGCCGGCCGGCCTGGAGTAGTCAGCGTCCGGACAGGAGTATCTGTGCGTGACGAACGGATCTCCTTGCCATCCCAGGACGAACCGGCGCGCGCTGTCGAGGAGACGGCAGTGGAAAGCGATCGGCGTGGACCGCACCTGCGGCCCGTCTGGATCGTCCTTCTGCTTCTTATTCCCTGTATCGCGCTCACCATCTACTATTCGCACTATGCGCTGCCCGGCGGCGCCGAGCCGGACTTATTACTGCCGAGCGCCGGCTATGCCTTCGTCCTGCTCTTGATCAATTTGGATTTAATCGGACTCGTTGTTCTCAGCCTGCTGTTGTCCAGGAATCTCATCAAGGCTTATTTCGAACGACGGCACCGTCTACTGGGATCCGGATTCCGAACCAAGCTCGTGGCGGCCTTTATCGGCTTTGCCTTGATTCCCACCGTTCTTCTCGCCGTCGCCCTCAGCGGACTCGTCAATAAGTCGGTCGATGTCTGGTTCAACGACCAGATCGAAGCGGTGCTCAAAGATGCGTACGATGTGGCCCGGATGAATCGGGACAGCCATATCACCGTGGCCGTCAACAGCGCCCGCGCCATCGGCCGTGAAATTTTCCGCGAGGATATGATGACGCCCGAGCAACGGGATTTGCTGGTCGCCACCATGTCCCGCAAACGGGCCGAGCACAATGTCGCCGGCGTGGAAGTTTTCTCCTCCAAAATGGAAACGTTGACCAAAGCGGTCGATGCCAATGTGCCGGCCATGGTCTTGGATCTGCCGGTGGGGCAGTTGGTCTTGCAGGTGTTGAACGGGAATCGGGAATTGACCAACACGCAGGAGTCCCAGAACGGACGGTTGATCCGCGCCGGCGTCCCCATTCCCTCTAATATGAAGCAGGGGATGGTCGCGGGCGTCGTCGTGGTGGACGACTACGTGCCCGAATCGCTGTTGACCAAATGGGAAGAGATCACCCGGCAATACAACGAATACAAGCAGATCAAGGCGATGAAGAATCCGATCAAGGCGGGGGCGTACCTGTTTGTCGGCGTGATTACGGTGCTGATCCTCTTCGGCGCGACGTGGTTCGGGTTTTATGTTGCGCGCGGCATCACCGTTCCGATCCAGCGGCTGGCCGAGGCCACCGTGGCGATCGCGCGGGGGAATCTCAATGTCAGGATCGCCGCCAAAGGCACCGACGAGATCGGCACGCTGGTCGAATCCTTCAATCGGATGACGCATGATTTGCGCGCCAGCAAGTCCAAGCTCGAGGAGGTGAATAATTCCCTTCGCCGATCCAACCTCGAGATCGACGATCGGCGGGCCTACACGGAAGCGGTGGTGGACACGATCGCGGCCGGCGTGCTGTCGATCGACCGGACGGGCCTGATTACCACGTTCAATCCGTCGGCGGAGCGCATCCTTGGCGTCTGGGGTGACCGGCTGCGCGGTCGGCCCGTCAGCGAAGCGTTCAAAGAACTCGGACTGGATCTCTTTCAGACGGCCTACGATCGCAT
>DATFCE010000416.1:0-5855 GCA_035253365.1 Nitrospiraceae bacterium | reverse complement strand
GCCCGATAATCGCATTCTCGAATGCGCTGTGACGGCTCGGGCAGATCTTGTGGTCACTGGCGACCATCATCTTCTGAAGATGAAGGAATTTGAAGGTATTCCGATTGTGCGCCTTGCCGATTTTCTCGGGATGATCCCTTCTGAATGATGATCAATGGAACATCGGTTAGCGAAGGCCTTTCTTTTACGCTTCGGTATGGTATCCGTAGAAAGAAAAGGCGAAGACCATGGCTCGTGCCTGTCCTACTCACGACGTCCCGCAGTTCGATTGCATTGATTGCAGAAGGACTGCAAGCATTCGTCAGGCCGCTGAGGATGGATGCATCGAACTCGCGTCCACGGTCTTGGTTGACTCACTGGAGTCGTATGTGGAGGTGGTGCTGAATGCACTCGGCCATCCAGAGCCCTTGTTACTGATCTCAGTACGGTCCATGACTTTGGTCTGGATGTAGACGAACGCTTTGCTGCGGGTGCACGAGATGCATCAGGGTCCCGCACGACCTTGTAACTGATCGCTGCCTCCCCGGCGCGCCGCAATTCTCGAATCCGCCAAAGCCCAGCCGGCATCGAACGGACAGCCGGGGCTGTCGATGTCGATGACGAGCGGTGCGTGATCCGAGGGTACAGGTTTGCCCTTCCGCGCCTCGCGATCGATCTCGGCCCAGACAATGCGGTGTGTTAATGGCGCCGTCACGAGCAGGTGGTCGATGCGCATGCCGACGTTCTTATGGAAATTTCCGGCGCGGTAGTCCCACCACGTATATCGTCCGGGTTCCGGATGATGCAGTCGGTACGCATCGACGAATCCCGCGCTCAACAGCCGCGCGAACGCCTGTCGCTCGCGCTCGGACACGTGCGTACCGCCATGACAGGCGCGTGGGTCCCACACATCGATATCGTCGGGTGCCACATTGAAATCCCCGCCGATGACGACAGCCGTATCCGGAGTGACGGCCTCCTTGATCCAGCGAGCCAGTCTATCGAACCACACGAGCTTCGCTTCATAAAACGGCGAGTCCACGAGCCGGCCGTTCGGTGCATACACACAGATAATGCGCACGCCGCCGCAGTCGGCAGCAAGCATCCTCGCCTCAGCCAGCGGTTCATCGTCACCGATGTCGGAAGTCCGTGCTCGCCGTAACGGCTCTCCAAAATTCGTAATCACGCCGCCAATGCCGCATCGGCTCGCGATCGCCACGCCGTTCCATCGACCCTCGCCATGGTGCACCAGCTCGTATCCGGCCTGCTTAAACGTGTCGACAGGCGCGTCCCCGTCCGCCAGCTTCGTTTCTTGCATCAGCAGCACGTCCGTCTTTGCCCGATCCAGCCACCACATGACCTTGTCTAGGCGAGCCTTCAGCGAGTTGACATTCCACGTCGCAATCCTCATGACAAACGATTATCCGATCCCGGCCGACTCTGCCTGGTTGTTGATGACGCTTTCATTGGTATTCCGAGCATTTACTTGCGAAACCTCGCGGCAGTTCGATCGCTCGCACGTTTTTCGAGTCCACGCATTGGCTGTAGAACTCCGGGAAGGGAATGGGCTAGTTTATATATAGTTTGCGCCAATTGCATTGTTTCTATGGCACTGTTGATAGGCTCGGGGCATGGAACCGGAATTCTGGCACCAACGTTGGGCATCGAACCAGATCGGCTTTCATGAAGGTCAGGTCAACGCCTATCTGGCGCGTCACTATGCCCAGCTGGGGTTGGCGCCGGGAGAGACCGTGTTCGTGCCGCTGTGCGGCAAGAGCGTGGATCTGCGCTGGCTGGCCGACCAGGGTTTGCACGTTCTGGGCGTCGAACTGAGCCCGATCGCGGTGGAAAGTTTTTTTGCCGAGCAGGGATTGACGCCCCGGACCAGCAAAGAAGGCGCATTCGCGGAATGGGAGAGCGGGCCGATCCGTCTGCTGTGTGGCGACTTTTTCGCGCTCACATCTGCGCACCTCGCCGGCGTGCAGGCCGTGTACGACCGCGCGGCCCTGATCGCCCTTCCGCCTGAACGGCGCGCCGACTACGTCGCACACCTCGGTCGACTGTTGCCAGATGCACGTCGCACGTTGCTGGTCACGCTGGAATATCCGCAGGTGCAGATGCAGGGACCGCCATTCTCGGTGGCGGAGCGTGAGGTGCACACGCTGTTCATCGGTGCGAGCGTTGAGCGGCTTGGGGCTCAGGACGTGCTGGCCGAGAATCCACGTTTCCGTGAAAAGGGGCTCACCCGTCTGATGGAATGCGCCTACCTCATCAAGCAGGATAAGCCGTAAGGATGTTGGGCGCGGAGTCAAGGACAGATTTAAGGTGACAGCAACTGTCTTGATCATGCTGAGAAATGGCTTTGGTAGACCCATGTCACGATAATTTGACTCACGCATTTAACCTCAGGGCCACGATCGTGTCCTCACCCAGGCTTTAGGATGGCCTCGCTTCGGCCACCATGCCGCGGCTCGCGCCCAGCGGCTGCTGTCAGAGCGTCTGATCTTTCAGCATTGCATTGAGGATGATCAGCAACTTGCGCATGCACGCGACGAGCGCCACCTTCTTGGCCTTGCCCGCCGCAAGGAGACGGTGATAGAAAGCTTTAATGACGGATTAAAGCGGGTGGCCACGAGGGCGCCCATATACAGCGTGGCGCGGACCGGCGCGCGGCCACCCCAGACGGGTGCGCCGTCCCCGCAAGGTGCGCGCAGCCAGTGCCTGAGCCTGCTCATCAGGCAACGGGCGAGGCGTGGGGC
Source organism: Nitrospiraceae bacterium (assembly GCA_035253365.1). Taxonomy (GTDB): domain Bacteria; phylum Nitrospirota; class Nitrospiria; order Nitrospirales; family Nitrospiraceae; genus DATFCE01. The sequence continues at coordinate 3,117 of DATFCE010000416.1, read as the reverse complement.
GCATGACCTCGGCAAAGTGGGCCAAGACAGCGGCATCGAGACGATCCGTTTTGGCGAGAATCCCGGCGGCTTTGGCAAAGTCCCGCACCTGCCGAGGATTAATGACGATGACGGGCAGGCCGGCCGCGGCGAGTGCGCCGGTGAGCGGCACTTCCAGGCCGCCGGTGGCTTCCAGCACGATGACGGCGGGAGTCAGACTCCGCAACCGGTCGACCACCCGGGTGATTCCCGCGAGGTCATGCGGCGCCGCGAAGTGCCCTTGAGGCCGCAGCGCCACATCCAACTGCGCTTTGGATACATCAATGCCAACACAGACGGCAGGATTCGTCATGAGCACCTCCTTCGTCGCCCGGCCTTGCAAAGATACGGGCTCATGGCCCACGCAACTGTTCGGGCTGATTGAAAGAAGGGGCGTGACGACCTACGCTGTCCCTCGGTCTGCAAGACCGCGGCTACTTTCGATCTGTCACGCCCCAAGTGAAGTTCGGAGCAGAATGATACCATCGAAGCCAAGATACAAGGCTACTTTTTCACTCGGCCACGAGAATGGTTTGCATGGGAGTTGCCCATGTTGATCTATGAAAGTTCAAAGCGCGATGGTGAGGGTTCAGGTCTTGCCCTACAACATGACTGAACATGCGGATCGGTCTGTGTTCTGTAATTCGGTCGAGTTCTTTATAATCAGTCGCGGTTTGATGGTCACCAGGCAGGATAGGTTAGCATGAAGTTCCCTCGAGCCTCGGTGATGCGGCTCTCTGAACGCTAGGCTGCCGTTCTTTTGACTCGCACCTCGGCGCGATGCCCCGTTGCGGCAAGTACCCTGATCAGCACATCCGTCGACACGCCGTGGGTATTACCATTCGCGATGGCTGTGACCCGTGTTCTTGACGTACCTGCACGCTTCGCGATGTCCGCATGCGTGAGCCGCCCTGTCTGAATGATTCTGGCCAAGGCGACGGTAAGGTCCGAGCGAAATTCCATTTCGGCCGTGTCGCTTACAGACAGGCCGAGTGCACGGCCCAGTTCATCAGCTGTGCGAACCTTTACCAATTTGCTTGCCTTAGACGTCGCCATGTAACACCTCATTTAATCGTTGTCGGCCTATAGCCAATTCATGGGGCGGTGTTTTCTGTGTCTTTTTCTGAAAAGCGTGGAACACCACGATAGCGTCGGCGAGTTTGACAAAATAGAAGACCCGGATGGCCGTTGTCTTACTCTTTACCCTAAGTTCATGGGCGCCTGCTGCTACTGTTGGCATTGGTCTGCTGAGAGGGAGCCCTAAGCTGATTCCTTTCTGCAGATCGCGTAACGCTTCCCCAATTACCTTCCGCACTTCCGGTTCTTCCCCTCGAATAAAGGCGAGCGCTTTTGGGTGAAAGATGACCGGCTTCACGTTGCCTTAGTATGTCTTAAATCCAGGACATCCGCAAGAGCGCAGGGTTAATAAAGAGGTCGGTTCTTTATCTAACGGCACAAGGGATGCTTACTCGTATCGAAGCGCAAGGCTTCCTCGGGTTTGATGACCAAACATGGCCTGATCAATTACCGGCTTCCTCTGTCGCCGGCGATTTGGCTGACATAGAAAAGGGACATTCCACCTTTTCAAAGCGATCCGGTCCCGCACGCGAAGGGTCTCACCACCACCAAACCAGCAAGAACGCCCCAAGGATCCAGTCATACACGACGCAGAAGGGGATGTACCAATGCGGCGTGTCGGCATAAGGGCCATGGCGGTGATGGAAGAGATCCCAAAATCCATGGGCCACATATCCTCCGGCGATCAGTAGCGGATTGAGTTGCAAGCCTGCAAGCCGACGGCGCGAATGCCAGTGCGCCGGCCAGCTCGATGATGTTCGCGCTCGGGCGGCCGTCGCGCGCGGCGAAGCCGACATAAGCCCCGCCAATCATAGCGAGCAGGAGCCCGCCCCATTGCTGAGCTAGAGGCTCCGAGAGCAGGATAAACACCGGGACCGTAGTTACCCCGATCAGCAGGCCGGCCCAGTATGGATGCGCGGCCGGGAAATTGGCCTCAGGCTTAACGGTGGCCGTCTCAAAGCTCATGGGTGCACTCTTCTTTTCGGGTTCAAAGAAAAAGATAATGGCGTGTTACTGCCAGCTTAACAATTCAGGATCAGAAAAGGGGGATTCAATGAGTCTTTGACTGTGTCGATTTCCCGCATCCTGTTCGACTACAAGATAAGAGGCTGAGCCGTAATCGGGTTGTGCTTTAACTAGAGAAAGGAGAATAGTCGTGGGAACGAATACCATTCGACTCCATCGCGTCTTTCGTGCGACACCAGAACGGGTTTACCGGGCGTTCCTTGATGCGGACGCCATGACGAAATGGCTGCCGCCCAATGGATTTACAGGCAAGGTCCATCACATGGAGGTCAAAGTTGGTGGCTCGTTCAAAATGTCCTTTACCAATTTCACCACGGGCAAGAGTCACTCCTTTGGCGGGCAGTATCTCGAGCTCGTGCCGCATGAACGGATTCGCTACACGGACAACTTTGATGACCCAAACTTGCCGGGAGAAATCCTCGTGACTGTCACGTTGAAGCAAGTATCGTGTGGAACGGACGTGAACATTCTGCAAGAAGGCGTGCCCGATGTCATTCCCGCCGAGGCGTGCTATCTCGGTTGGCAGGAATCGCTGATCCTTCTGGGGAAACTCGTTGAAGCGGAGATCCCAGATTGATATTGTGGGCAGACGCTTAAGTTCCACAGGCGCGGATCAGCTCCGAAACGAGATCTGGGATCGGGTCTTGCGTTACACATTGAGGAGAAGATCAGAGGCTGGTGCGCCCGTGTTCGATCAAATTGCGGTATGTTCCCTTCAGGGGATCTCAAGTAAACTTGGGCCGGCTTTTATGCTCGGCTGGATTCGAGTCGATCCATTCGTGCTTTCAGGGGTAGAGATATCAGCTTCCAGCGTCTGAATGCGCTGATCGAGTTGAGAAAACGACAGGAAAGCTGGCAACCAATTCGCTTTCCGCCTCGGGCAGGTCGAACGGCAAGCGGTTCGTTTCCGCCACCGACGAGATGACGTATACTACGAACGCAATCAACCGCGGGGCCGGAAACGCAACGCGAACCAGTGCCAGAATCCGCCGCTCG
>DATFCE010000415.1:0-5284 GCA_035253365.1 Nitrospiraceae bacterium | reverse complement strand
TCAGCGCTCATCATTGTAGGTTACTGTCCTTGCCGCACGATGCGCTCGACCCGCTCGTCTTTTCCGCCCAGTTCCAAATATTTTCGGTATTGCACAAGAGCCTTGATCGGATCTTTCTGCTGTAGTTCATAGAAGACGCCCAGGTTGTAGTGCGCTTCGGCCATGTTCGGTTTGAGCGCAATGGCTTGCTCGTATTCCCGTTCCGCCGCTTCCAATTTATTGAGACTGGCATAGACCATGCCGAGGTTCATGTGAGCCTCGGCATATTCCGGCCGGTATCGCAAGACTTCCCGAAATTGCTCGGCGGCGTCCTCCGGCTTGCCTTCGCTTCGATACAGAAATCCGAGATTGAAATGCGCATCCACGAGATCCGGCTTGGCGGCAATGGCCCGCCGATACGCGTCCGTGGCCTCTGCAAGGCGATTGTCTTTTTCCGCCAGACGTCCCAAGAGATACCACCCGTCGGCATGAGCCGGTGCACTCTGGGTCAAGCGCGCCAACCACATGCGGGCTTGACGGCTGTCCCCCAGCCGGTCGTACAGGCTCGCCAGGTTGTAGAGGGCTTCAGGATGATCAGGCCGGATCGCCAGCAAGGCGCGATACGCTTCAATCGCCTTGTCCGTCGCTTGATCGCGATCGTAGAGTTTGGCCAAGGCCAGATGCGCCTCTTCGAATCGCGGCGAGAGCGCGATGGCGCGGGTGAGAGCCTGTTCCGCTTCCGCGGACTTGCCTTGGCTCTTATAAATCCTGCCGAGGTCGACATAGGCCTGGGAAAATTTGGGATTGAGTTGGATCGCCTTCTTGATGGACTCAATGGCTTCGGCGGGCTGCCGCTTGCCTTTGAAATAGACCATTCCCAACAAATGATGCGCGTCCGCCGATTGCGGCGAGAGTGTCAGGGCTTTGTGCAAGGCCTCGGCTGCGCCATCATAATTGCCGTTCTTAAAAAGCGCCAACCCGCGTTGATACTGTTGGGCGGCGGCGTCGGGCGAGGCGGCCAATAGGGAAGAATGAGACCAGAGAATCAAGAATGAAGCGAGAATCCCAGCCCATTGAACCGACAGGCAGGCCTTCATCAACGAGGTCTTTCCGTCCACTTTCCCTATGAAAGTGCAAGACTGCATCCGCTTCGGACTATAAACGGAGTCAGGGTTGAAATCAATAAATGGGCTCCTGGCGTCGGTGCATTGGCGCCGCGTGAAACGTTATCGGTCCGAGAGGAGTAGATGACCTTCTTTAAACCGCATCTTGATTCGCGTAACGGCCTCGAATCGGTCCAGAGGATTCTCCTCGAAAACTACAAAGCTGGCTTCGTATCCCTCCGCCAACGATCCGATGTTTCGCCGAGGGAAGATGGCGCGAGGCGTGGCTTCGCACCACATCTTCAGGAGCGTGAGGTTGTCGAACACATCCAGCGAGTGAAGATTCAAGGCCTCCGTCAGCGAGGTGTCGGCGTGGTCGCTTCCGATGGTGATCGTGACGTCATGTCGATGGAGCAGACGTAAGTTCTGGATCTGAATTTGACGTGCCGAAGACTGGGACGGGTCGCTGGTGCTCGACGTGTGATCCGGGGAGCTGGCGCCGACATGGCCATGCGCCGAATGATCACGCTTCCCCGGCATGGAATGGCTCGAAACGGTAGTAGTGACGACGACCGTGCCCTGGCGGGCGGCTCGCCTGCGTCTTCATCGGAAAGCCGTGCGTTCTCTGCAGCCTGTGGTGTCGAGATACGCCACCCCGGAAGATGATTGATCTCATCCACCCCCGCCATGACGGCATGGTGAAAGTCGTTCGCTGTTTCCACATGGACGGAGACTCTCAGTCCTTCGCGGTGGGCGAGGGGCACGATCCGAGGCAAAAGCGCGGGATCGAGGCCTTTTCGAGTGTGGACTGAGGCGTGATCGCGTTTCGAGTCGTTCGGTTCGGAGCCGATGAGGTACGTCTTAATGAAGTCCGGCTTTCCCGCCATGATGGTGTTCCATTTGGCGAGCAGATCGGCTTCCGTGTCGATGATGAAATACCCCCGATTATTGAACCAGCCTCTCTCCAATGGTCCCAACACCGGCTCATATCGGGCTTGGCGAAGAATGTCCTCATACAAGCTGATCGGATGGCCGCCTGTCCCCGTGAGCCCGCCATGAGAAAAGATCACGTCAATGCTGTTCGGCAGATTGATCTTCTGGCGAATCTGATCCGTGAACTCACCGATATCGCCGGGAATCTTGACGTAAAAGACACCGTCCTTCAGATAGCGTTGCATCACCTCATCGACATCCCACGGGCCGTTTACGTTATGGTTATGCGCTTCTCCGAACGGCGGCACGACGAAGCCGTTCGCAAGATCCAACACCTGATCGATGACCGCGGGTCTTGTCCGGGTCAAGATGCCATGAACCGAGTAAAACGTCTGGGGCTGGAAACGCCGGCCGTCGAACCAATTGCCGTTGATGAATGCGTAGACGGTGCCCGAATTTTCGTCAGGCATGGCGACGGCAAAGGTCGGTGGTGCCTTGGCCTCCACGAAGAGAATTAAGAAAATTATTGATAGGGCATAAAATGATCGCATATTCAACTTCCTCAGTACCGCCACTCCACCCCGGCAAATCCGCTGATGCCGATCGCCGGATTGGCATAGCGCAGGAACGGATCATTGACGACGACCGCGCCCGCGTAGGTTTTGTCGGTCAAGTTACGACCCTCAGCATAGAGGCTCACATTCTTGGTCAGATACCAGCCCGACCGCACGTGCACCACAAAATACGCCGGGTTCTTGGCGGTATTGGCGTAATCCACATAAAAGCCTTTCGGCACCCACTCGAACTGCGGCGCGATCCACCAGCCGGCCGGATGGTCGTATCGCAATTCCGCCGCAATGCTGTGTTCCGGCGCGCCGGGAATACGGTCTCCTGACTTGGCGATGCGGGTGATCGGACCGCCGGCAGTCGTCGCGCCAAAGACGTCATCCGTAAACTTGAAGTACGACCAGGTGTAGGCGATCCGTGGGGTCACCTGATCCTGTCCCGCGGCGCCTTTGACTAAGAGACCTCGATAGGCGACTGCATTGACGCCGAGCTCGATGCCGGTATGGCGAGTCGAATTGGCGTTCGCAAAGGTGTTACTGTTGTTGACGATATTCGTGATGATTTCCTTTTCCATTTCGAGGTCGTAGACGGTCGCATCCCAGGTGTAGCGGCCATTGGTGGACGTTCCCCGGTGGCCCAACTCGAACTGCCAGGCCCGCTGCGCATCCAAGTTCAGAAAGCCCGTGTTGGGCGTGCCGTTGAAATTGAAAGCGCTGAGCAACTCGATATTGATCGGCGCCTCGTAGGCCCGGCTGGCGTTGAAGTACAATTGCGTCGTCTCGGTCGTGCGATAGATAAATCCGAGTTTCGGATTGATCGCGTCAAAATGCCGCAAGGGCTGTTGCGTCGATTGCAAGGTTGACGGGATATTAGGATTGGCAGGGTTGCCGGCTGGCCCGAAATTCTGCACCGTCGCTTGCCGTCCCGAATAGTCCCATCGACCACCGAGGACCAGCGTCAGCTTTTCTGTGGCATCGAGCGCATCTTCGGCATAGGCGCCGAAATAGGTTGTTCGCACAAAAGCGTTATTCGTCTCGGCGCCGATACTGCCGTTGATGTTGACGAACCGCCTCTGATGCTGATCGAGATAGCGCGGCTGAAAGCCGATAATGAACGTGTTGGGAAGACCGAAGAGTTGGTTGGTATTGCCGTACCGGATCTCGCCGCCGACATTGTAGTTATCCTGCCGAATCGTCTGAAAGATCGGATGGTCCACATACTGGTACTGATAGTATGGAATGATCTCGAAGAACTGCTTTACGGCGAATTCATTGCGATAGGCGACGCCGATCCGCTGCAGATTGTAATAGCGACCGTACTCACAAATCTGGTTGTTCAAGGTACAAGCGAAGAAATTGCCGCCGGCCGGGTTGGCGCCAGGCGTCTGGTTTCCGGCCTGTCGGGGGTTGGCAAAGAGCTGGGCTGTCGTCAGCGCGCCTGGAATACGCTCCGCGACGTTGGCCTGCAGAAAGTAGGCGCGAATCTCTTGATGATCGCCGATGTGCAATCCAACGTTGGCGTTCACCCGCTGGCGGGCCTGCTGGCTGTTATCCTGAAAGCCGTCCTGCCGGTTGCCGGTCACGCTGATGTAGTAGTCGGCGGTCGTGTCTGTGCCGAACAGGCGGAAGGGTTCCGTCACACGACCGCTGGAGACCTGGCCTAAGACCAGCCCATAGCTGCCGCCTTCGAACCGAGCCTGCATGGTCGCCGCGTTATAGCCGGTACGCGGCACGAAGTTGATTGCGCCGCCGATGGAGTTGGCGCCGTAACGAAGGGCGTTGGCGCCTTTGTAAATCTCAATGCGCTCGTAGGCCAGCAGATCAATGGACTCAAAGTCCGAGAATCCGTCGGCATCTCCGAAAAAAATGCCGTTGATCAAAATATTGATGCCCCGGTGATGAAAATTATTCCGGAGTGAGGTTCCTCGGATTTGAAATTGCCCTTCATCGGCATTGAAGCGCGACTGAAAACGGACGCCGGGCGCAAACCGCAACACGTCTTCTAAGTTCAATGCGCGCGTCTCTTTGATCTCTTTCTCCTCGATCAGGATGTTGCTGCCCGGCCGCCGGGCCAGTTGCGCCTTGACGTCCTCGATGTTTTCAATCATTTGACCACGCACCTGCACGGGCTCCATGGAAATGACATCTTCGTCGTCCGGTTGCTCGGCGGCGAAAGAGTATGAATGAATTCCGCCGCCCATGACGAGCAGAACTGCATAGATAATTGTGCCTAACAAGGCAGCACGCATACCGGTCCTCCTGTGTTGTGCCGAACTTGCGATGGATGGAAGCGCTAACGTGAGTGCAACACAGGAGGAGCGCGGGATTGAATGAGACCGTGGAGAGACAGAGCGGATCGATGAAACCAGCCCGCGAGGAGCAGAATCAAAAGCAGGGAAGGCGTGCTGGTGTGGCCGTCCGATGTGAGAACGGAAAAAGACGCCTGACACGCCCAGGCACATAGTACCGTATGGGCGCCCTTATCATGGTGTGAGGTGTTGTGATGATGGTGCCCGGGCTGAGCGGGCATCGGGTCGAGGGGACAGGCGGCCGCTAAGACGATGAGGACGGCATACACGCCGATCAATGCGCCGATCGGGGCCGCGATTCGATGACCGAAACGCGGCGGCGAGCTGCCTGTCATTGCAGAAGCTCCTTGAACAACGCCGTCGCCTGTGGTCCGTCCCACCGGCGCGGTCCGAT
>DATFCE010000414.1:0-6232 GCA_035253365.1 Nitrospiraceae bacterium | reverse complement strand
ACAACAATAGAAAGCGCGGCAGATGAAATGGAGCCTACCGTGAAAGACACCCGTCGGTCAGTAAGGTGAGCAGGATGCCGCGGCTTATAACAGTCGCCCGGTGCCCCGTCAAGAAATTTATCTCACACGCCATTGCGGCGTATGACATTGATGCCGTCCCGTATGGTGACCAGCACGGCCGTGACACGGCTGTCCTCGGCGATCAGGCGATTGAGCTCTTGAATGACCGCGGTCGAGGCATCTGGGGGCGACGGCCTCAGCACATCGCCGGACCACAGCACATTATCAATGAGAATGACGCCACGTGGACTCAGGAGGTCCAGCGCGCGCCGGTAGTAATTCAGATAATTGGTCTTATCGGCATCGATAAAGATGAGATCGAACGGACCGTAGAGCATGCGCACGGTCTCAAGCGCCGGTCCGACCCGCAGATCAATTTTATAGCCATCCGGACTTTTGGCGAAGTACCGCCGCGCCAATGCCGTCGAATCCGGATCGATGTCGCACGTAATCACGCGCCCATCGTCGGGCAGCGCTTCAGCGAAACACAGGGCGCTGTAGCCGGTGAATGTGCCGATCTCCAGAACACGCTCGGCGCCCACCAGTCTGGCTATCATCTTCAAGAATGCCCCTTCAAGGGGACCCACCACCATCTGGGGGCTTTCCATCGTCCGAAAGGTCTCGTCGCGCAGCGCGCGACAGATTTGCGATTCGGGCCAGGAATGTGCCTCGGCATACGCTTCGATTTCAGGCGGAATCAATTCTTCCATGACTGTGCCCTCCTGTCTTTGCCATCGGTCTCGAACTCCATTGAAACATGAATCGTTGATCCGTACACTGCTCAGCACGTGCGAAGATGAAGGAGACCCATGAAAACGTTGTCGACATTGGAACCGTTGACCGCTTTGCTTCTTGAAATCCAACATGTGAACAGTGCCGCATCGCTGCTTTCATGGGATCAGGAGACGCAGATGCCGCCGGGAGGCGGACTCGCCAGAGCAGAGCAGCTTGCCACGCTCCAAACGTTGGCTCACGACCGGCTGCTTGCGCCGGACATCGAGCGCTTGCTGGCTCAATGGGTAGACCCATCCACAGGGCAGGCGATTGATGTCTCCGGTGATCCATGGGATGAACCGTCCCGCGCGCTCTTACGCGAGGTCTGGCGCGATTTCAGCCGCGCCAAAAAGCTGCCCTCCGCTTTCGTGAAACGGCTTGGTCGTGAATGCTCATTGGCGCAGCAGGTCTGGACCGAGGCCAAAAAGAAAAACGACTTTCGCCTGTTCTTGCCCAACCTGCGTACGATCGTCTCACTCAAGCATGAAGAGACCCAGTACCTGGGTTATGAGGATTCGCCGTACGACGCCTTGTTGGACACGTACGAGCCGGGCGCGACGATCGCGCGGCTCACGCCCCTCTTGGACGCATTAAAGGCGAGGATAGTGCCCTTGCTCCAACGCGTTATTGCGGCGCCGGTGAAGATCGATGACACGGTTTTGTTTCGTTCCTACGACAGCGCGCGTCAGATCGAGTTCAGCCGGCTGGTCTTGACCGCCATGGGTTACGATTTCAATCGCGGCCGGCTCGACCTCTCGGCCCATCCATTTACCACGTCGTTTCACCCCACCGACGTGCGAGTCACGACGCGGGTCTACGAACATGAATTACCGACTTGCTTGTTCAGTTGCATCCACGAAGGTGGACATGGGCTTTACGATCAGGGCCTGGACCCCGAACACTACGGCACTCCACTGGGCGATTCACTCTCCTTGGGTATTCATGAAAGCCAGTCGCGTCTGTGGGAGAATTGTGTGGGACGCTCCCTGTCCTTTTGGCGCTGCTTCTATCCGCTGCTGCGGCAATTGTTCCCCGAGCCGTTGGCCGGTGTCGAACTGGACGCCTTCCACGCCGCCATCAATCGCGTCAAACCGTCATTGATTCGCGTGGAGGCGGACGAGCTGACCTATAATCTGCACATCATGCTGCGCGTCGAGATCGAACAGGAACTGATCGAAGGCCGCGTGCCGGTCGAGGCATTGCCGGAAATGTGGAACGAGAAAATGCGGAGCTACCTGGGCATTGTGCCGCCGTCGGATGCCGAAGGCGTGTTGCAGGACGTGCACTGGTCGCTGGGCGCGATCGGCTATTTTCCGACTTACACACTCGGCAACCTGTACGCCGCGCAGTTCTATGCGCAGGCTCGCAAGGAAATTCCCGATCTCGATGGCGAGATTGAAGCCGGCCGGCTATCGATCTTGACCCGCTGGCTGAATCAAAAAATTCACCGGTGGGGCCGCACGTTTACCGCCGAGCATTTGATCCAGAGAGTGACGGGTGAACCGCTCAGCCCCGAGCCGTTTTTGGGGTATTTAGAACAAAAGTTCGGACGGCTCTATCAGCTGAGCAATTGATCGAGATCAATAGCCGAGCGCGGCGTTGATTTTCGCGAGCACATGCCTGGGCAAGGTGAATTCGCCATCCACTTCGATTCGATGCGGCACGAGCAAGATCGTGTGGAAGGAAATGTCTCGAATCGCGAGCTTGAATTCCGGCTGCTCCGGTGTGCTGACTTCGACGGCTTCGACCGCTTTGGACAGGCCGCCGGTATCCTGCGGACCATAGGTTGAAGTGACAGCTTGTAGTATTTCCATCACCTGCGAGTTCACATCGGTATTCGCTTTCTGCACGCCTTCCTGAAAGATGGTCAGGGCCCCGCCGGCGTTCTCGGAGGGATCAAAGTTTTCCAGGCAGCCTTTCCTGCGCAATGAAAGCAGATCGTTGTCCAGATCCTTGCTGAACGCGCCATAGGCAAAACGAAAAAATTCAAAATGAAACCCTTTGACCCGCTTATCGAACATCTGCAACTCGCAAAGAAACGCGAGCTGTTGCAGCTTCACATCCGTCATCAGTCCATGGGACTCCGCCAAGTGAAGCAGATAGAGGAGCAGCGCGCGATCGACGGTGATTTGGTCTGGCTTTCTCATATTGAAGAAAAGAGTAAGGTCAAGGTTGAAGTAAGACTGGCGCTAAGAAGACACCGACCTTCACCGGATTTCCGCCTTCAATCCCTGCGCCATCACGATCGAGGTGTCGAGATTATAGGTCACGGCTTTGGAGTGCGTCAGCACCGGGATGAGACCCGCTGCGGACGGCGTAAGATTGCCTGATTGCTTCACGCCTCCGAACGGCAACCGCACACCAGCTCCGATACAGGGCAGGTTCCAATAAAAAATCCCGCAGCGCATGTGCTCCTCGGCATACTTGGCCTTCCGGTAATCCTCGGTAAGGATCGCGCCGGACAAACCGTATTTCGTATCGTTGTACATGGCCACCGCTTCTTCCACGCCGCGCACCGGTACAATCGCCACATGAGGACTGAACGCCTCCTCCGTCAAACATACGCTGTCGCCTCGCCACGGCCCGGTGTAGACGAACGGCTTCAGCCAATAGCCATTCGGTGTCGGCGGCGGCTCATCGTTCCGGTCCAATAAAACGTGGAATCCCTCTTTGCGCGCCGTGTCGTTGAAACGGCGCCCTTTCTCCACACCCTGTTGGTTGATCATCGTCCCGTAGAACACCCGGTCGTCCATCGGATCGCCGACCGTCACTCGCTTCGCGGCCGACACAAATTGATCGGTAAACCGGTCCGCTACCCGGTTATCCACCAGCAAGCGGCCGGCCGTCACGCAGCGCTGCCCGGCCGTCTTAAACGCGGAGAGAACGCCGGCGGAGACCGCCATGTCGAGATTGGCATCATCCATAACCAACACCGCATTCTTACCGCCGGTTTCAATGGTGCAAATCTTATCGGCGTGCTTAGCGACTTCCTGCTTGATCCGGAGCCCGACTTCATAACTTCCGGTGAATAAAATCACATGGGTTTTCGAATGAGCCACGAGCGGCGCGCCCACCGCCTCACCGGTTCCATGGATCACTTGAAACACACCCGGCGGGATGCCGGCCTGCTCAAAATACCCGGCAATCCTGGCTCCGCACATGGGCGTGTACTCGCTTGGTTTGAGGATGACGCAATTGCCCAAGACCAGCGAAAGGCCCGTCAGCCAAAAGGGAAGCGCGATGGGAAAATTCCACGGGGTGATGGCCACGACGACGCCCCGAGGCTCTAGGACGTCATAACAGCGCTTCGTGGCGACCTCATCGGCCAGCACCCGCCCGTACTGGCCCAGGTGTCCGAATGAAAAGGCGTATTGCGCCGTGTGGATCGCTTCGATGACATCGGCCCGCGCTTCGTTGACCTGTTTGCCGGCTTCCCGCGCGACCAGGTGACCCAGAGCCTGTTGATCTTCGTCCATCAACTTGGCGACGCGGAGCAAATATTCGGCGCGCCGAACCATGCCCAACTCGGCCCATGCCCGCTGCGCCGCGTTGGCGGATGAGACTGCGTGTTCCACATCAGCGATTCCGGATTGCGGAAACGTTCCGATAACATCGGAGGGATCGGCAGGATTCCGGCTCTCCATCCATTCCGTCCCGGAGGCCGTCCGCCACGCGCCATTGAGGAAGTTGTGAACCTGCACCATGCTCATCGTGTCTCCGAGATCGACATTTCGGCTGCGTCCGGCATTGCTTCCCTTGACTATAGTGCCCCCCGGAGAAGCGGGTCAACGCCGGTCCCACATGAGCTCCTACCGGCACGCCAGAACCTCTCTTGACCCCGCTGCACGGATAGTTTTTAATAACGCATTCTCAATAGGGTCTCCGATGAGCAAAGACGTCAAAGAAATCGGCTTTTTGAAAGAGCACCTGACGAAGCATCAGCTCAAGCTGACACGCCAGCGCGAGCAGATTCTGAACGTCTTCCTACGAATGGAGCACATCACGGCGGAGCAGATGTACCGCCTGCTCGCCAAAAAAGATCCTCATATCGGCTTGGCTACCATCTACCGCACGCTGAATTTATTCTGCGAAGCGGGGCTGGCCCAGGCCCGCCATTTCGGCACCCAGACACAGTATGATAACGTCTCGCACAAGGGACATCACGATCATCTCATTTGCACCTCGTGCGGAAAGATTGTGGAATTCGAAAACGACGACATCGAACGGCTCCAGGAAGAAGAGGCAAACCGTCACGGGTTTACTATCCAAACCCATAAACTTGAACTCTACGGTCTCTGCGCAGGCTGCCGGCATTGAGACGAAATTGAGGTTGCCGCGTAAGACTCCGGTCGAGTAGAGCCGGCGCTTTCCCACGGCTCAGGACTATCTATCATGATCATTCGTAATCGCGTGCGCTTATCTATCCGCCGATCTATCCATGTCTTGACTCTTTCGCTCATGCTATTCGTTCTTCATGCGTGGAGCGTGCCGAGCCATGCGGCTGATCGACTGGTGGTCTATTCCGGCCGGTCGGAGCGCCTCATCAAGCCGGTCTTAGACGCGTTTCAAGCCAACACCGGCATCCAGATCGATTTGCTTTCGTCTGCGACCACGGAACTGGTGAATCGCCTGGAAGCCGAAGGCGCGCGGACGCCGGCCGATGTGTTCATTACCAATGATGTGGGAAGCTTGGAGCGGGCCCGGGAATTGGGACTTCTGCTTCCATTGGACCTCAAAGCGATCGATGGGAAAATTCCGGCGACGTTTCGATCACCGGACAATAGCTGGATAGGGATCTCCGAACGGTTTTGGATTCTCGTCTACAACACCTCGAAGGTCAACCGCAGCGACATCACGTCGATCCTGGATCTCGGTGATTCCCGCTGGAAGGGAAAGATTGCGATTCCGAACGCCGGCAGCGAATATCTGCAAGCCGGGGTCTCGGTGATCAAAGCGGCCTATGGGGACGAACGGACTCAACGATTCTTAGAAGGCCTGAAAACCAACGCCGGAAACCAGGTGTATGGGAAGAGCTCGCAAATCGTCGACGCCGTGGCCAAAGGACAAGCCGAGGTCGGCCTTGTCAATCATTATTACATCTTTCGACATTTGGCCGCGCAGCCTGGCTCCCCGATCGCCGCGCTAATGCCTGATCAACAGAAGGGTGGCATGGGCGCGATCGTCAATGCCGCTGGCGCCGGGATCATCAAGCATTCCCGCCATGTCGAACTCGCGAAACGCCTCATTGAATTTCTGATTTCCTCCGAGGGCCAAAAGATGTTCGCCGAGCTCAATAAAGAATATCCCCTTCGGCCCGATGTGGAGGCTGATCCCGCCCTACCGCCTCGACAGACCTTTCGCGCAGCCACCGTTCCCTTGGTACGACTTGGAGAGCTTC
>DATFCE010000413.1:0-3258 GCA_035253365.1 Nitrospiraceae bacterium | reverse complement strand
AGTCAGGTGGCCAGAGAGGGCCATCGCGCAATGTTCAATCGCAAGCGGCTCTCCAACCGATCCAATCCGCCCTGCTTTCGGCGCAGGGTCGCGAGATCGACGCCGAAGATTTCTGTAAGGCACTCGCAGGCAGGAAAGGCGGCCACAAGTTCGCCCTCACAAACGCGCAAGTGCGCTTCGTACAAGCCGCCATGCCGCGTTGTGATACGTCCGTTTCTGATCTGTGCAAGAAGCTCGATCGAGCGCGTCATTCTACCGGTATACCGGACCGAAGGGTGAACTCAGGGATCATGACAAGCGCGTCCTTGGCTTGGAAGAGCATTTCACCGGAAAGCCTATGTGGGCGCCCCGAAGCATCGTAACCACCAGTTCGGCGCCATTCTATTGGGTTCAAGCTGGAGGCCGCCAGACCTTGGCGGCGGTCATTTCTATGCCGCTGTGCGCTGCGTTATCGCTGGTGTGTTTGAGAGAACCGTTTCATCTCATCACTTTTTGTCGTTCTTGACATTTCGTTGTTTCAATTCCGGGATATCTTCGGGGCCAAACGTCCTATTTGAGAGTGGCGGCCTCTGAACAGACTTGCCGTGCTCCATCTTCTGCCAATAACCCGCCGAAGGCCGGGCTACGTCATAGGCGTCACAGGCTTTGGCCAAATGGATCGGGTCAAGGCCGTATTCCTGAGCGATTGTTCTCAGCGGTTTGGTCCAGACAAGGTTGTAGAGCCTGGCGCGCGTTAATTCCGGCATGATAAAATATCACCTCTCCTTACTAAATATCATCACACGTCGATGCTCAACGACCGATATTGATGTCGCTGAAGTACCTTTCCGTCCTTCCTCGATTCACCAGACCGAAAACTTGTTTATCAAGAACCCCACAAGCAATTGAATGGCAAGACCGGCGACGCCGACGCTGACAAGATGTCCGGCAAGAACCAAAAATCGATAGACAGAATGGTCTTGTGAGAATCCGCGCTGTTGCAATAAAGCGGCACGCCGAGGACTGTTGGGCTGTTCTCGTGTCCAGGACCTGGCGAGTTGGCCCGCCATTTCTCTCCAGCTCTCGCCCGGCCACAATTTCCACCACTTCCGGCCCTTCGCGCCAATGACACGAGTGGGGATCAAACC
This sequence comes from Nitrospiraceae bacterium, assembly GCA_035253365.1. Lineage (GTDB taxonomy): Bacteria > Nitrospirota > Nitrospiria > Nitrospirales > Nitrospiraceae > DATFCE01. The sequence continues at coordinate 2,131 of DATFCE010000413.1, read as the reverse complement.
GGCGTAGGAGTTTCAGGACCAATGTCATAAGTCTTGGGCTGGGAGGATACGCCGCGACAACAGCGATCATCTTGCTCCCATCGCCTCCGAAAGCAGACGAGCACAAAGCGCAGTTTTCCCATTCGCTGTCGAATGAATTCGAGATCTTGGTCTATGGTGCTAAACCGACCCTGTATCGAGCACCGGTCTCCCAAAACCAATCCTGGTCGAGATCCAGTTCGCGGGAAGTTTCCACGATAGCTGGTCCCGCGCGATCGAAGATCGCATAGCAAATCTCTGTATCATCGTGGCGCGCATGATAGGCAATTCCATCTGCCCCGACAGGGTGCTCAAACAGCGCCTTTGACCAGGCTTGAGCCGCATCATAGGGAAGCCCCGAATGCGGGATTTCCGCGGTCGCTCCAACAATCGCAAGTCCCGGACCGGTCAGATCGATCAGCTTCAGCGACGACACAGTTTTGAGCCGGACATATCCCTTGCGTTTCAAAAAGCCACCGTCGATCAGCGTGTTTCCTGGCGAACGCAAGAACGTTTCGGCAAACGCACCGTTGACGAGCTTCGCGACATAGAGCACGCCGTAAGAGCCATCGGGAGCGTTAAAGCGGCCGGTCCTGGATCGGTCAAAGAAGATGGGTTCGTATATAGCCGTGTAGAATCGATGGGTTTCACTCCCTGCGGGGAGTGAAACGATATTTGGACGACGGCCATGCAGGTCTAACGGTGGCAGTGGGAGGGTCACGCGCCCTGCTCACCGTAGCGGTTCGCCGCTTCGAGAACCAACGGAAGGCTCCCTTCTCGCAGAAGGTCGATCGGCTTGCGCCCACCCAGACGATCATCCGGCCGCGCGAGGAAGTTCAGCACAGCCCAGGGGCTTTCAACGGGAAGCGCATCCTGTACCTCCTTGAGGCCTGCCACCACACTACCGTCCCGGTTGAACTGAAGCGTCGGGTAGCAGCGCCTGTTGCTTGGGCCGGGGACGGCGAGCAAACTTCCTTCTTGCACACGCTTGTCGACAGCCTGACGGGAGACCCCATGCAGGAGCGTTCTGACCTGCTCCAGATCGTAGGCGCCGCCTGCTGCCTTTAGATCGTTCTGTGCAATCCGAACGCCCTGAAGCACCGCTTGGCTGCGTGCGTCCGGCTCGAAAGCCGCCTTGTTGACCGTGCTGCTCGTCTCGGCGCTTTCTTTGGCCCTGGCAAGCTGGCGCGTTCTTCGAACGACCATGCTATTGCCGCGAAAGCGCTTTCCGACGGTCCGGGCGATAGAGCTCGCCGTTTCCGGTTTCGAGGTCACGACGGCAAGCCGTGCGCCCGCGGGCAAGTGGAATCCGGCAACGTCTTCGAAAGGGTTCGCATCAAGAACAAACATCGTCATGATGCCGTTCGGGGTCTTAGTGCTGGTTTTCGATGTCTTGGGCTGCGTCTTCTGGGCCATGGCGGTTCTCCTGAAGAGAAGATGGCTACTTGAAGCAACTTTGTCAACTATGACAACTTAAAACCGCTCAAATTTGGCTTGGCAGCTCCAACGGTCTTTCGTGGGACACCTATGAGGAAAAATGCCTTGGGGAGAGATAAAGCGCGACAATTCAGCATCGATGACACCATTCCCGGAGTGCTGCAGCGCCAAACGATATGTGCATGAACACTATATCGACGCCCTCTGATCAACCCTCGGCGCCGGACGCAAGCGCGTCGCGAAAATATATCTCGCTCACCCGAAACTGTCCGTCGATCCGTTTGCATTGGACGATGATATCGATCGCGATCGTCAGCATTTCGCGTATGTCGTGCCGTTCAAGGTCACCACCACCTTCCGACTCCTTCACCAGCAGGGTCAGTTGCTCGAAGGCGAGGCGCGCAGAATCGGCATGCACGGTCGTGATTGAACCGGGATGCCCGGAATTCACATTGCGGATGTAGTAAAAGGCCGTGCCATCTCTGAGCTCCTGCAACAATATCCGGTCCGGACGCATACGCAGGCAGGATTCGAGGAGGTCCTTGGCGCCGATCTGCGCGGTCCCCTGGCCACCCTTCGAATAGAAAAGACGGACGTGGTTGGGCTGCGGGATAACGAGTTCCGGGGTATCTTCGATGGAAATGATGCGTTCGGTGTCCGGGATAAACTGGATCAA
>DATFCE010000412.1:0-10147 GCA_035253365.1 Nitrospiraceae bacterium | reverse complement strand
TGCGCGCCGGGCATAATCCGCGCGGCCTTTGCGGCTGCTGATCCGTCGTTGCAGTTCCATCCGTTCTGCGTCCGTCAGTGTCATAGCCTCCTCCCCGGAGGCCAACTCTACACTAACGTTTCAGATGTTACAATCCACTAGTTTGAGAGCTGTCTCTGTAGTTTTGTTCATAATCCCTCCTCCGGCTACTGTACCATTTATTAGAGGTCGCCTGGGGCAGATAGCAGATCTTTGATCGTTAACAGGCTCAGCAGCTTCACCCCTTGCGCCTCTACTCGGGTGCGCCCGTCCTGCTCTTCTCGATCGACAATGACCAGCGCATGATCGACCTGCATGCCGGCTTCGCGGGCGGCGGCGATGGCTTTGAGCACGGAGCCGCCACTGGTCAGCACATCATCGACGATCAGGGCCTGATCTCCTGGCTGAAAGGCTCCTTCGATCAGCTTGCCGAGCCCGTGGTCCTTCTGTTGTTTACGAACGACGAAAGTGCGCCAGGCTCGTCGCGGCACCTCCAGCGACCCCTGATCGGAAATCGCGGTGGCCAGAGCGATGGCGCCGATTTCCAATCCACCTATGCTGTCAATAGCAAGAGGCTTCAGAAGCTCGGCAGCTAATTTCGCTACGAGTCGGCGAGGGCCGGGATGGGCCATGAGGATACGGCAGTCCACATAGTACGGACTAGTCGCCCCGGAGGCCAATTTAAAACCGGCCGGATCCGATTTGAAGGATTGCGTAGTAATGAAGGCTCTGGCGAGCTCTTCTTTCAACTTCAGGGTCAACGGCTCACCATTTTATGATCATCGAAGCAGCGCGATCATACAGAGAAGGGTGAACTTCAATCAAGCGGCGTAACGGAGATCATACAATACAGTGAAGAGCCCAACGGGATGAATGGATTGGTTCTATAGGAAATATTGACATTGTAATGCCTCCCCGCTAGGGTCTAAGCGGGAATGCCGAAAATCAAGGATATCGCAGGACCGTATTGGTTCTTCTTTTACAGTTTCGATTGCAATGAACCACTTCATATCCATGTTCGGCGGGAAAAGCGAACTTGCAAATTTTGGATTGATCCAATCATGCTGGCGGCGAATCATGGGTTCACAGCCAGAGAGCTAAACATGATTCGGAAACTCATTAAATCTCATCGGGACATCATTGTAGAGGCATGGTATGAGCACTGTGGTCAGCGCTGAAGCACGAATTTCTGATATCAAAGTCACGGCTGACACGATCACGGCATATCTCGTTGACGGGCGTGTGATCAGCGTTCCACTTGCGTGGTCTTGGCGCCTATCTGATGCCACACCCGCCCAGCGTGCACATTGGGAAATCATCGGTGATGGTCATGGCGTGCACTGGCCGCACATCGATGAAGATATCAGTGCCGAAGGATTGCTCCATGGTGTGCCGGCGCATCGTCCACGGAAGCCAATGCAAAGAATTGCCGCACCAGATCAAGGACCGCACGAGCCGCGTCACAAGTACTCACAGACAACAAAAACACCAAAGCTGGTTCGAGCAAAATCAGGGTCCCGTCAGTAGATATTCCTGAGCTATCCGGATACAATCCGCCGCGATGTCCGACCCTGCCGGCTCTGCTGCATCCCTGACCAAGTCGACCGACGCGAACCATCGTATTGTAAGAGCCGCCGGCCTCATCGGCGCGGCGACCTTTTCCAGCCGAGTGCTGGGATTCATCCGCGATATGGTCTTGGCGCGTCTCTTCGGCGCCACGCCGTCGGCGGACGCCTTCTTCGTCGCATATCGCATTCCGAATCTGCTTCGAGAGCTCTTCGCCGAAGGCTCGATGTCGTCGGCATTCATCCCGGTCTTTACCGAATACCAGACGCTGCGAACGAAACGTGATGCGTGGGAATTGGCCAGCGCCATGTTCACCACGCTGCTGACGATCGTGACCGCCGTGACTCTCCTCGGCATCCTGACCGCCCCGTTCATCGTCCGGCTCTTGGCTCCGGGTTTCCATGATGATCCTTCGAAGCTCGCGATGACGACGCTGCTGACGCGTGTCATGTTCCCGTATCTAATCTTCATCAGCTTGGCGGCGCTGGCGATGGGCATTCTCAATTCGATGCGAGCCTTTGCCGCGCCGGCGCTGTCGCCGGTGTTCTTCAACATCGTCATCATCGGCTGCGCGCTGTTTCTCTCTCCGTTGCTCGTCGAACCGATCCTGGGAGTGGCGATCGGCGTCGTGGCGGGCGGCGTCGCGCAATTCGCCATGCAATTGCCAGGATTGACGGCGCGAGGCATGCGGTTCGGGTGGCGGGTTGAGCCGCGCCATGCGGGGGTCAAGCGGGTAGGGAAGCTGATTGTGCCTTCCCTGCTCGGTCTGTCTGTGACGCAGGTCAATATTACGATCAGCACGATTTTGGCTTCGTTCTTTGCCGGAGCTCCCACATATCTGTTTTATGGCATGCGCTTGATTCAGTTTCCGTTGGGAATTTTCGGCGTGGCGTTGGCGACCGCGATTCTGCCTACTCTCTCGGCGCAAGCAGCCAAAGGCCAATTAGCCGAATTGCGGGACACATTGGGATTCGGCTTGCGGATGAGTGTGTTCATCATGCTGCCGGCCATGCTGGGATTGATTCTGCTTCGCGTCCCGATCGTGCATCTCTTTTTCGAGCACGGCTCGTTCACGGCGCAGGATACCGCCGCGACCGCCTTGGCGGTCCTTTGTTATGCGGTGGGATTATGGGCCTTCGCCGGGGTGCGGATTATCGTGGCCGCATTTTATTCGCTTCAGGATACTCGGACGCCGGCATTGGTCGCCGTGGCGGCGGTCGCGGCTAATTTGATCGGTTCTCTGATGCTGATGGGTCCGCTTCGACATGCCGGCTTGGCATTGGCGACTGCTCTGGCCGGCATGCTGAATGCCGCGACGTTGGTCGTCGTACTGAACCGCCGGCTGGGCGGTGTGGACTGGGCATCGGTGGGACGATCGGCGGGGCGTGTATTGGTGGCCGTGTTTCCGCTTATCCTGGCGTGCCTGTGGGTGGCCAATCTTGAAGTCTGGAGCCGCGAAGGGCAATGGACGGCGAAGAGTATCATGTTAGGTGTCGGGCTGGGGCTGAGCGCAACTGGATATCTGGGCGCTCATGCCTTGATGCGCTCTCCCGAGCTCGATGTGCTGTGGAGTATGATACGACGGAGGCTGCAAAAAAAATGAGCGAGGCGATCATGGTTGAGCACACGATTTTTGAGACGCCGTGGGGATGGATGGGTATCGCGGCAACGGCGCGTGGGGTGCGGGTCATTGTCTTGCCGAAGACATCGCGGCGCGCCGTCGAGCAGACATTGCGCGCGGAAGGGGCAACGCTGAATGGAACGGTGAAGGCGAAGGGGACTGTATTGAACGAGGCGCGGGACCAATTGCTCTCTTTCATGACCGGGACACGATCGACTCTGGATTTCCCCCTCGATCTTTCTGCGGGCTCGGCGTTTCAACGACGAGTCTGGCGGGCGATCCTTCGCATTCCATACGGGCGAGTCAGATCGTACGCTTGGGTGGCGGCGAGGGTAGGTGGACAGCACTACGCCAGAGCCGTGGGGAATGCCCTTGGCGCCAATCCGGTACCCATCATTGTCCCGTGCCATCGCGTGGTGTCCTGCAATGGGTTGGGCGGCTTTACAGGCGGATTGCCAACGAAGCGACGCTTGCTTGCGCTTGAAGGTTCGTTGGCGCAGCTGAATGCGCAGGCGCGAGGCACGAGGCGAGGAGCGGAGAGATAATAAATGCATGGGATCTGTAGCCTTGCGCCTCTAGCCCCGCGCCCTTAGTATGAAAGCCGTCATCCAGCGCGTCACGTCTGCTTCTGTGGAGGTGGAAGGGGAAGTCATCGGACGGATCGGACACGGTCTTCTCGTACTCTTGGGCGTGGCAAAAGACGATAGCGAGGCGGACAGCCGGTACATGATCGAGAAAATCATGGCGCTTCGTATCTTTGCCGATTCCCACGGCAAGATGAATCGATCTCTCAAGGAGGCCGGGGGTTCGGCGCTCGTCGTGCCCCAATTCACGCTCATCGCTGATATACGTCGAGGCCGGAGGCCGGGTTTCGATGCCGCGGCGCCGCCGGACATCGCTCAGCCGCTGTACGAACGAGTCTTCACCGGATTGCAGAACCAAGGAATCAAGACCGAAAATGGCCGGTTCGGGGCGCATATGCGCGTGTCGTTGCAGAACGACGGACCGGTGACTTTTATTCTCGACAGCAAAGTCCGCGCAAACGAATGAACCACCCGCTTTCATCCGTTCCAGATGAATACTGGTATCGGCCTTGCACTTCTCACCTTGCCAGCCCGTTGGGAGGGTGGCATACTGAAGACGTGGGGGGAACATGGAGACTCGGATTCCGGAATCTCATCCGCTTCGCCGGTTCTTTGGCGCGTTGACGGAAAAGAACTTTGCCGTCACGCTGGGTTGGCCGGATGTGAAGATCACCGAGTACGTGTCGAACCTCCTGGTCGAGTTTACGCACACCGACCGGCTATATCGAATTCGGAACCAAGCCGGGGACAAAGTCGACACGGTCGTGGACATGTTGTTCGAGTCGGAACTGCTGCTGGGCGCGGAGTCGTTGGATCGTGAACGGGAAGTGCACCGCCATATCGGCGATTTCACGCTCTTCATGGCCGGCCTGTTCCCGGAATACCTGCGTCGGCTCAAAACGGCGAGCTTGATTTATCACAAGGACTTTTTGGTTGATTATGTCAAAGCCGGCAAACGCTCCTATGGCATGGTGGCGCGATTTCATGCAGGGGAAGCCGACGATGCCGGTTCCGTATTTCAGAAGCTTTCCGAGCATTTTGAGCTCTGTGTCACCGGCCTCGGCTTCGTGCGATCCGATCTTAACCATATGCAAGATCCGGCCTATCGAAAAGCCAAAGATCTCCTGCTCAACTAATCATCTCTTATCTCGTTCGATCCATTGAAACCCTCTCGCCTGCTCATCGCGGTCCACGGAGGTGCCGGAGGGGCATCTCTCACCCGGCCGCAACGGAAGTGCTTGTCCGATGCATTGGTGGCGGGGTATGACCGCGTTCGTCACGGAGGAGCGGCCATCCAGGCGGTTGAAACGGCGATTCGTATTTTGGAGGCTTCCGGTCTGTTCAATGCGGGCGTTGGATCGCGGATTCAATTGGACGGTATAAAACGCATGGACGCGGCAATTATGGAAGGGCACGGATTGCGCGCCGGGGCCGTGGCTGCGATCGAACGAGTGCGACATCCGATTACGGCGGCGCGGCTTGTGATGGAGAAGACCGCGCACGTCCTCTTGGTCGGTCCCCCGGCCACTCGCTTCGCGCGGCACTTCAATGTCGAGTTACAATCCCGATCACATCGCGCCGCTCGAACCCGCACGGCGACATGGGGCAAACGGGATCTCCTTACAAAGAAGACGCTGGCGCTCTTCAAGGCAATGCGGAGACAAGAGCAATCAAATTTGGAAACTGTAGGGGCGGTGGCGCTGGATGAGCAGGGCACGCTGGCGGCCGGGGCCTCGACCGGCGGCGTGGCATTCATGCTGCCGGGGCGAGTGGGCGATACGCCGCTGATCGGCTGCGGCGTCTATGCCGACAATAAGGCGGGAGCGGTGTCGATGACCGGTGTCGGAGAAGGCATCATCAGGATCGGGATCGCGAAGGAAATTGCGGACCGATTGGCCGCCGGCGTTGCGCCGGCGGTGGCTGTCAGGCTAGTTTTGAGCAAGCTTGTGTCCCGCATCAATGGATCGGCCGGCGCCCTGGTCTTGCATCCCAATGGTCGGCTGTCCATCCGGCATACGACGTTGCGCATGGCGGCCGGCTATTGGCGTGGGTCAGGAACGCCGTTTGTGGCGGATGATTTTCGTTCATGACCATTGCGAAACGAGAAAGGCGAAGGATAGAGTGGCGGTATGAGGGTTGAAACGGGTAATGTCTTGTTCCATCTCGCGTTTCCGGTGCACGATTTGAACGCCGCCAAGCGGTTCTATGTCGATGGCCTGGGCTGCACCCTGGGCCGCGAATCCGCTTCGGCCGTCACGTTCGAGCTGGGCGGGCACCAGCTCGTGGCGCAACTGACCTCACTACGATTGGAGCCCCAGAAAGGGATTTATCCGCGCCACTTCGGCTTGATCTTTACGTCAGAGGCCGATTGGCAAGGGTTGGCCGACCGAGCCAAAGCTCATGGCCTGACGTTCTATCAACAGCCCCGCCGCCGCTATATCGGAACGCGAATCGAACATCAGACCTTCTTTCTGGAAGATCCGTCGCATAATCTGCTCGAGTTCAAGCACTACACCTACGAGACCGCAATCTTCGGGGAACATCAGCATGCCGAAGTGGGGGACATGGACGCCCCGCGTTAGTGTGGCGACGCCAATTTTAGCCCGACGATTCCGGCGACGATAATCAGGATACAGACCACGCGCAGGACATCTCTCGATTCTCCAAACAAAATGATTCCCATCACCGCCGTTCCGGCCGCTCCAATGCCGGTCCAAACGGCGTAGCCGGTTCCGACCGGGATCGTTTTCAGCGCCACCGCCAAGAACCACAAACTGACCGCCATAGCCGCCGCCGTCCCCAGACTGGGCCACAGTCGCGTGAATCCCTCCGTATATTTCAATCCTGTCGCCCAGACAATTTCAAAAATGCCCGCGATGACCAAATACATCCACGCCATGCCGTCTCCTCTGTCTATCTAATGCCTCTAGTTTAGATGTAGCATTAATCGCGGGACGGTTGAAAGCATGATTGCGCCGACAGGCCATCTCGTCATGCTTTACGGTATCCCATGTGTCGGAGGATCTGTTGCTGGCGGACGGACAGATAGCGGGTGACACGCAAGGGGTCGTACAGCCGTGGGGCAGGCAGCATCGCGGCGAGCAAGGCGGCTTCTTCGGCCGTTAATTCCCGGGCAGGCTTGTGAAAATGATGCCGGGCGGCGGCTTCGGCGCCGTACACGCCCTTTCCCCATTCCACGACGTTCAAATAGATCTCCAAAATCCGCGTTTTGGTCAAATGGCGTTCCAACGAGCGGGTAATCAACGCTTCATTGGCTTTGCGCAGCAACGTTTTCTCATACGAGAGGTACAGGTTCTTAGCCAATTGCTGCGTGATTGTGCTCCCCCCTTTCTGTAAACGGCCCGATTCAAAATCTTTGGCGGCGGCGTCACGAATGCCCTTCCAATCAAACCCCTCGTGCTGGTAAAAGGACGCGTCTTCCGCCACAATGACGGCTCGCTGCAGATGAGGAGAGATCCGTGAGAGCGGCATCCACGTCCATTGCGGTTTCGACGGACGTGCCTGTTCTTTCAGGCGAGTTTGAATGAGCGCGGTCGACGATGGATTGCTCTTGGCCAATTGTGACACATCGGGAAGCGTGATCAACCAATAGAGGGCAAGCCCCGCCATAGGGAGGACGACGAACGCAATGACCGCCAACACGATACGGGATCGAGACCCGGATCGTTTCGATATCGGCATCGCGCGATGATACCGCAAATCCTTACCTCGGCGCATCGCGCCGGGTACACAGACGGCCTTCAGGCCGATCCCAACTCGGATGCGGCAATGTGAAAGTTCTCACGGCAGAGTTTGTCAAAAGCGCGGTGTCTTCCGAACAGTTCCCTGCCGAAGGCGTGCCGGAGCTGGCCTGTGTGGGCCGATCCAACGTGGGCAAATCCTCCCTGATCAATGCCTTGCTGAACCGCAAAGGGCTGGCGAAGGTCAGCGGTACCCCCGGGAAAACGCGCCTGCTGAATTTCTATCGCGTGACGATGGTCCGCCCAGATACGCCGGCTTTTTCGCTGGTCGATCTGCCGGGCTACGGATATGCGAAGGTGTCCAAATCCATTCGCGAAGAATGGGGACCGATGATCGAGCGGTACTTGACGAGCCGGCGTGAACTGGGCGGCGTCATTCAATTGGTGGACGCGCGAGGCGCGCAACGCCAGGACGCGGTGACCTGGGCTTGGCTCAACGAGCTTGGGGTATGCACAATTGTCGTTGCGACCAAGATCGATAAGCTGAAACGCGGCGAGCGGGCAAAAGGCCTGGCTGAGATTCGCCGGACCCTTCAGTTGCCGACCGACGTCCCGCTGATTGCGTATTCTTCGGTTACCCGCGAAGGGAAAGACGAACTTTGGGTCGCCATCCGGAAGCTGCTTTGCCAAAGACAGGCGTAGGTTGAAGCTAAGGGTTAGGTTCGATTCAAGGAATGAACTTTCGTGCCCAGCCTCAGCCTTCAAAACTTCACTTCGATGAAGGCTTTATTTTTCAACTCCGCCATCCATAGTTGATAGATGTCCTCGGTCTTCTGTTGGTACACGAGCCCTTGGATTTCGGCTTTGACTTCGGCGAGCGGTCTGAACTGCGACGGCTTCTTTTCATCCAGTCGAATCAGATGAATGCCCTCCGCGCTCTCGATCGGATCGCTGATCTGGCCGGGCTTCAGTGTCGCGACCACGCGTTCAATGGGCGGAAGTAACTCGCCTTGCCGAACAAATCCCAAACTGCCGCCGCGGGTCGATTCCGCTCCCTCAGAATACTTCAATGCCAATTCGGCAAAATCGCCGCCTTGCTTGAGCGCGGCGGACACGGACTCTGCTCGTGCGAGTGCTTCCGCTGTCGTCTCGTATGACTTCGGTCTGATGAAAATTTGGCTGAGTCGATACTCCTCGGGAAGGGTAAAGCGGCTTTGATGGCCCTCATAGTACCGCCGCATGTCTTGCTCCGAGACCATGACACCGCTCCGGACCTCGCGTTCCACCACCCGCATGAGCATGAGTTGCTCTTTAATGCTCCTCTTATCGTTGGCACTGGCCTCATCGACTTTTTCGCCTTGGCGCTGGAGTTCGCGCATCGCCCGCTCGACTTCCGCATCCGAAATCTCGACCCCTTTGGACTTGGCCACTTGGATCTGGAGCTTTCGCTCGATCATGCGGGTGAGCCCCATATATCCGACTTGCTGAAGCCGTCGCTGCCGCTCGGGCCCCCGGTAGTGTTCCTGGATGCGTTTTTCTTCCGCCGCGATTTCCGATTTGAGCTCCGACAGCGTGATCAGCTCGTTGTTGACCACCGCCACGATACGGTCCGTCACCAGGGCGGCCGAATGCGGTCTCGGCGACAGCAAAACACCTAAGATGCCGAGCAGCCCGCACGTCCATAGGGACAATACCCGGCATCGCGCTGTCTTGCGAGGGTGATGAAGAAACGTCATGTCGATGACCATGAAGGAAAATGAGGAATGGACATTGGGCGAGCGCGATCGAGGACAGCACTAGGGAGCGGAGACACTGGACACAGTTGAGGCAGCGCTCGGCTCCCGAATCCCCAGCCCTGATGCCGTCGCCACACGAACCGTCGCATGTGCCCTCAAGTTCACCAAGATGTCTTCAAATTGCTTGCGGCGCTTTTCCGCGAACAATTCGCGGCGGAGTCGTTGCCGAACCGCCTCTACATGCTGCGCGTCGTCGGGATCACGGGCGAGTACTTTCACGATGTGAAAGCCTGCCGCCGTCTGAATCGGTTCGCTGATGATGCCCGGCTTCTGGGTCATTAAGGCCGGCTCGATACCCGGGTCCGCCATTCCCGATCGATAGAGCCCCAGTTCTCCGCCATTGGCTCGTGTCGTTTCATCGATGGAATAACGTTGGGCCAATTTTCCGAAATTATACCCTTGATTGAGTTGATGTTTCACGTCCTTTGCCTGAGCGTCCGTCGGCAGAAGAATATGAGCGGCTCGTATTTGCAAGGCCGATAGCAAGGCCGATCGGTGTTGGTCATAATAGGCGTGCAACTCGGTGTCCGACACCTGGACGGTCGTGGTCACGGCTTCTTTCATCAGCTCATCGAGCACCAATTGCTCTTTGACGCGTTCCAAGCGTTCCTGCATCGCGAGGCTGTGGTCAAGTCCCAGCCGGCGAGCCTCCTGCAATAAGATTTCGCGCGAGATCAAATCATCGAGAAACTTCTTCTTTCCCCCTTGGCTTTCATAGAGGTCGCGGGTCGCTTCGGGCAATTCCGACCATCGGTAGTCGAATTCTTCCTGGGTAATCGGTTTTCCGTTCACGACGGCCAGCGCCGGGGGCTCTTGCGAAGTGGGGGCACAGCCGGTCACCGTAGAGGAGAGCAGTCCAAC
>DATFCE010000411.1:0-3993 GCA_035253365.1 Nitrospiraceae bacterium | reverse complement strand
GAATCCCAACACGATAAAGACGGCCAGGGCCAAGACTGATCGTGTGATAACCTTTGCGACGGCACCCGTGTACCGCTTCTGCGTCCAATCGAAAAATCGATTGAAGACACCGAAAAAGCCTCGCCGCGCGCTATGGCCCGGCTTCAGCACGAGTGCGCAGAGCGCTGGGCTCAAGGTCAAAGCAACCAAGCCGGAAATGGTCACGGACATGGCGATGGTCACGGCGAATTGTTTGTAGAGCTGGCCGGTGATGCCGCCAAGAAAGCTCACCGGCACGAAGACGGAACAGAGCACGAGCACGATCGCGATCACCGGCCCGGTCACTTCATCCATCGCTTTCTTCGCGGCGGCTTTCGGCGGGAGACCCTCTGCCATGTGGCGCTCGACATTCTCAACCACGACGATCGCGTCATCCACCACCATGCCGATCGCCAGTACCATGCCGAACAGCGTCAAGGTATTGATCGAAAAACCCAGCGCCTGCATGCCGGCAAACGTGCCGATCAACGAGACAGGGACCGCCACGCCAGGAATCAACGTGGCCCGCCAACTCTGCAGAAACAGGTAGACGACCAGGATGACCAGGACCATGGCTTCCGCCAGGGTCTTGACCACTTCCTGAACGGAGACTTCAATGAATCGGGTCGTATCGTACGGGATGTCCCAGCTGACGCCGGGAGGAAACCCCTTGGCCAGGCTTTCCATCTCTTTGCGAACCCGCTTCACGGTGTCCAGCGCATTGTTTCCCGGCGACAGAAACGTCAAGAGAAACGTATTGGGCTTGCCGTTCCACCGGCCTTCGACGGTATAGGATTGCGCGCCCAGCTCGACCTTGGCCACGTCTTTGAGCCGGACCATCGAGCCGTTGGGCAGCGCCCGGACAATCATCTCTTCGAAGTCCTTCACATCGGTAAAGCGGCCTTGCGTGATCACGGGGATCGTTAGCTCCGTACCTTTGGGCGCCGGCTCTCGACCGACCAGACCGGCGGGAAAATCGCGATTCTGCTCCCGGACGACGTTGACGACATCGGTCGGCGTGAGACTGAGCTGCGCCATCCGGATCGGATCCAAGATCAACCGCATCGAATAATTCTGCTGACCGGCGAGCAGGGCGTCTCCCACGCCCTTGAGTCGCTTGATATTATCGAGCACGCGGAGAATGGCGTAATTAGAGAGAAAGATCGTGTCGTGCGAGGGATCGCTGGAGCTCAGGGCGATCACGGCCAAAAGATCCGGTGATTGTTTTTTCACCGTGATGCCTTGGCGAATGACCTCGGTCGGCAATTGCGGCTCGGCCAATTTTTGGCGGTTCTGTGTCTGGACTTGCGCGATATCGACGTTCGTTCCGATTTCGAACGACAGCTTGATGGTCATGTGGCCGTCGTTGGTGCTGGTCGAATCGTAGTAGAGGAGGTTATCGATCCCGGGAAGCTGCACTTCAATAGGACGTGCGACCGAGTCGGCCACCACTTCGGCGCTCGCGCCGGGATAGTCCGCCTCGATCTGCACGACGGGCGGTGTAATTTCCGGGAATTGCGCGATCGGCAAGACCTGCATGGCCGCAAGGCCGACCACCACGATCACAATGGAGAGGACCGAGGCGAAGATCGGGCGGTCGATGAAAAAATGCGGACTCATGGAGTTCCCTCCGGCTTGGCGCCTGCCGGCTGCTCCGTGGACGTCGTCACGCCCGACGCGTCCGGTTTGTTCTTGTCGTTGGACGGTATCGGCGTTACCGGCGTTCCCGGGGTCACCTTGTGCAACCCATCCACGATAATCCGCTCTCCTATTTTCAGTCCGTCTTCGACGATCCACTGGTTGCCTTGCCAACTGGTGGCTTTGACCTCCCGAATCTCCGCCTTGTCTCCCTCGCCGATGACAAACACGATCGAACCCTTGGGTCCCTGCTGCACCGCGCGCTGTGGAACCAGCACCACATTGTTTTTCGAGACCCCTTGGAACCGGACCTTGACGAATTGGCCGGGCAGCAGAATGCGATCGGGATTCGGAAAGACGACGCGCGCTTGCCGCGATCCCGTCTCCGTCCGCAAACCCACGTCCGCAAAATCCAATACGCCTTCATGGGGGTAGGTCGAGCCGTCGACAAAGGTGATGATGCCGGTGAGTTTGTAAATCCCCGGATGCTGGATGCGATTGGCGATCGTGTCCCGCCGCCGCTTCAGGAGAAAGCTTTCCGGCGCGCTCACGATGACGTACATGGGATCGACCTGATGGATGATCGTTAGCAGATCGCTCTGGGCGGTCACGAGGCGGCCCTCATAATAGCGCGTGCGCTCGATCAGCCCGTCGATCGGCGCGATGATGGACGTGTTGTCGAGATCGAATTTGGCCTTGACGAGGTCCCCTTTGGCGCCTTCCAGCGCCGCCCTCGCGGCGAGCTCCTCCGCGACCGCGTCATCCACGTCCTTTTGACTCACGGCTTGTTCGGTCAGCAGCGGTTTGACCCGCTCATGATTTTGCTTGGCTTGAACCAGCCGCGCCTCGGCCTGAGAGACCCGCGCTTTGGCGCTGAGGTATGCGGCGCGAAACGGCACCGGATCGATTTGATAAAGGCGATCACCTTTTTTGACATCACGCCCCTCGGAGAACAGGCGGTCTTTGATAATTCCCGTGACCTGCGATCGAATTTCCACCACGCGCGACGCTTCGGCTTGGCCGATAAATTCCGGCTCATCCGGAACGGTTTGCGTACTGACCGTGATGACGCCGACTTCGGGAGCCGAGCGCGCAGGGGCGGGCGCCGCTTCCTGTCTGCAGGCGGACAGGCCGGCCAACGCCATGCTTAACAGAATGACACCCTTCATGAATTCTGAAGCCTTGGCCATCATATCTGCTCCGCTAGCGAGGTGGATCAATAACTCTCACTGCTTGGTAACTCCGGATTGGCCATATCGTCAAGACGGCAAAGGCCGACAGTGACAACTGTAGTCCTCGGTAGCGCCCCAGTTCAAGCGCTCTTCTGAGATATTCATTCCACGCCGACGCAGCGCCGTCGATGGTGTGACTGATAAGCCGGCCTGCGAATCCAATCCGTCACGCTGAGTGCCAGCACCATGACCGGAATACCCACCAGCATTGCATACCATCCCCACCAGATTGTCAGCTCGTTCATCACGCGCCTCCTTTGCTACGCGGTTCCGAACCTGACTAGGGCAAGGACCGTTCCATCTATGCCATGGGGTATGGTCTGCGCCAAGTGACGTTCAGAATAGAGATTTTCGATTGACGTCACGATGTCCGGGATGGAAACCTGATCGATGTGCCGACGTGACTATGACGACTGATCGTCACGTGACGAAACCTGGGCAGAGCTGACATGAAATGGAGATCGAGAGAGAGGGGTTTCCTTAATTGTGTATCGATGATTCAAGTCGTTGTGGTGGAGTTGAAGGCTGGACTGCTGTCCCCGCCTTCTCGGCTGGATGCCAGATCTCAGTCCAAAAATGGTGTTCTCTTTCTCTTCCGTGATGTCACATTTTCATCACTCAACCCAAACCGCTCTCCGGCCCTGCAACACAATGGCACCCAAGAGCGCCCAAGAATTGATGTGTTCAGTTGAACACGTACTTACACCGCCATGGGAAGCATAGTTGCCGGTTGAACACGGCCGGCCGATAGTTCACATGCAATTTCAAAACATCACATACGTGATGACAGGAGCTTAGAATAGCTGAACCCACACACTCAGCTCAGTAAGAGACATGATGGCCATAGAAAGGATTTACCGCAAAATGCTTCCTATTCCAAAGGAATCTCTCACGAGCTGAATTCATGAGGTGTGCTTCCGTTTGGCTTGAAATACTAGTATTTATCTCACTTTTTTGAGCGACTTCTGTTGACTTCACGAACGCCGGTGACTATTGTGGACTCATAAGAGAATGGCCGCTATTGTCGTCTCACCGCTCCATGGAATTATCCTTCAATCGGTCGCGATCAAATGATCGCAGGTATGAGAACACCAGCCTCTCATCC
>DATFCE010000410.1:0-9650 GCA_035253365.1 Nitrospiraceae bacterium | reverse complement strand
CTTCTCAAAATCAAAGCCGGCCGCGATCAGGATTTTCTTGATGCCGTCAACATCGTGACCCAACAAAGAGAGTCGCTGCAGCTTGATTATCTTTGGAATTGGGCGGACCGCCTCGGTCTTCAAGAAGAACTGACCTACGTGCTGAAGTCCGCCGCCTCGCCGACCTGACGATGAATCGCTTCATCGTCACCCAAGTCGAACTCTGGCCCGTCGATATTCCGCTGACCGATCCCTTCGTCGTCGCCACCGGGAGCCGGACGGTCGCGGAGAACGCCTTTGTTCGCGTCACGCTGAAGAGCGGCGCGCAGGGGTACGGAGAGATCGCACCGTTTCCGGAGGTGGGAGGCGAGGAGCGGGACACCAGCCTTGCGGTCGCGTCACAGCTCGCCAAAGCCCTGCTCGGTCAGCCGGCAACGCACTACAGAAGAATCGCGCTCCAGTTCATGGAAATGGCGGCATCTCATCCCGCGGCGCGCTGCGGTCTGGAAACCGCCTTGCTGGATGCCCTGTGTCGCGAATTAAACATTCCGTTATGGGGATTCTGGGGAGGCGCGGATGTGCGGGATCGGGACACCGACATCACGATTCCCATCACCGCCGTTAAACAAACCCTGGCGCTCGCGCGCGGCTGGTACGACCGAGGATTCCGCCTCTTCAAGCTGAAGGTCGGCGCAGATCTGGACGAAGATTGCCGGCGGCTTCAGGCACTCCATCGAGCCTTTCCGGACATTGCGTTCATCGTAGATGTCAACCAAGGCTTTACGCGGCAAGACTGCCTCCGGTTCGTCACGGAAGCCAAGCGAATCGGCGCAAAGATTGTGTTGCTGGAACAACCGGTCATACGAGACGATCTGGAGAGCCTGGCCGCCTTGCGCCGCGAGACAAACATCCCGATCGCCGCGGATGAGTCCTGTCGTTCACTTCAAGATCTGAGAAACATCCTGACCGCCAATGCCGCCGACGTTGTCAACATTAAAATCACGAAGACCGGCGTACTCGGGGCCATGGATATTGCGGCCTCCGCGCGCGCTGCAGGCCTGCGCCTTATGATCGGCGGGATGGTGGAAACGCGGATCGCTATGGGCTGTTCGTTCGCGCTGGTGCTGGGAACCGGCGGTTATAATTGGCTCGACCTGGACACGCCGCTCCTGATGGCCGTTGATCCCGTCAAAGGCGGCTATCTATATACAGGTCCCACGCTTCATCCGTGGCTCGGCGCCGGGCTTGGTCTGGTCACAGAAGCAAGCGCGCCTGTTGTCACAATTGAATAATTGCAGTCTTGTCCGCCTCATTGTTGTCATCTCAACAGTAAGGGCGATGAGGTTCATTGAACAGCCATGGACACGTTGATCGAGATCCTGGCGGGGGTCGGATTTGCGGTTGTCTTTATCGCGTTGGCCCGAACGCGAGGCCGACCCCGCGAGCTGCTCATATATGGCGTGGCGCTTGGCCTCGCGGCGGCGGTCTATGTCGCCTTTGCCCTCACCGCCGGCAATGGTCACGCGTTCGTTGTTGAGCTGTTGGGAGTCGCGTTATTCGGGAGTCTCGGAGCAGTGGGGATCTGGTTGTGGCCTCCGATGCTCGCGTTCGGATGGATCGCGCATATTGCCTGGGACCTTTTGGTCTCCGGCAGCGCTGAAACCGGATACGCGCCATCCTGGTATCCTACTCTGTGCATCGGCACCGATCTTTTCCTTGCCGGCTACATCTGGGGCCTCCTGTGGTCGCGAAGGCCCACGGCGTCCTGAATACGCTCATGCCCCCGGCGCGAGCGGAGCAGCACTTTCATGAACCTTCGCGGGATGCGCGCCGGCCTCGATCATTTTGCCAAGTGTGAGCCCCTGGACCAGAATCGAAAAGACCACGACGATGTAGGTGATAGTCAGCACCGCATCCCTCGCCTCGCCTTCCGGTAACGAGAGCGCCAGGGCGACGGAGATCCCTCCTCGCAGGCCGCCCCACGTGAGGATGAGCGTCGCGCGCCGGCTGAACTGGTGCGTAAGACGAAACATTCGCACCGGCGCGCCGACACTGAGAAACCGGGCCAGGAGAACAATCGGGATCGCGATCAGACCGGCTTGCAGATAATGCGGCTTAAAACTCAGGGCCAGCATTTCCAGGCCGATCAGGACGAACAGCACGGCGTTCAAAAGTTCATCGAGCAATTCCCAAAACATGGCCACGTAGTCTCGCGCCGGATCGGCTATCGCCGACCGGCTGTAGTTGCCGATCACCAATCCCGCCACCACCACCGCAATCGGACCCGATGTATCGGTCAAGTCGGCCAACACATGAACCCCCATCACAAGAGCCAGGGTGATGAGCAACTCGACTTGGCGCGCATTCACCGATTTGATCAGGCGATAAGCGGCATAGCCGACGCTGAAGCCCAGCGAGATGCCGCCGAGCGCCTCAATCACAATCAATTCGACACCACTCCCGACTGTGAAGCCGCCCTTTGTCGCGATCCCGAACAAGATCAGAAAGACGGCTACCGCCGTGCCGTCGTTGAACAAGGATTCACCGGTGATATTGATCTCGAGGTGCTTGGGCACCTTGGCCTTTTTGAGAATACCGAGCACGGCCACCGGGTCCGTCGAGCTGATGAGCGCCCCGAACAAGAGGCAATAGATGAGCGGGAGATGCAGCCCCACGAGTCCGAACAACCAGTAGCCGAGAAATCCGACGATCATCGTGGAAAGGATCACCCCAATGGACGCCAGGGTCGCGATAAACCACTTCTGCTCGAAGAGATCGCCGATCTTGACCTGCAGGCTCCCGGCGAAGAGCAGAAAGTTGAGAAGCCCGTGCATGACCGTCACGTTGAAGTCGATGCCGCTAATGAAGGCTTCCGCCTCCCGCTCGATGCCGAATCCGAATTTGCCCAGCAAGACCAAAAGCAGCGACATCCCCAAGGCCATCGCCGTCATTCCGATGGTAAACGGCAATTTGATCCAGCGTTGGTTGATGTAACTGAACAGGGCGGATAAGCACATCAGAATGGTCACGGTGCGGATCAGAGTCATGATGGATGTGGCCTACGGTATGATTGCCTAGGCTTCTAGCAGAAGTGAACGGAAAGGGGAAGAGGTGCTCGGGTACTTCGCATGAATACCAGCACCACAGGGGTGGAGCAATCTGATCGACGGGGAACACCTGCCGTTCGACAGAGAATTCGATGCGGTCTTTTCAAACGCCGCTCTGCATTGGATGAAGAATGCCGACGGTGTCCTCGCCGGCGTGAGGCGCGCGCTCAAACCCGCCGGGCGATTCGTCGGCGAATTCGGCGGCCATGGCAACGTCGCGTCGATCAGGGTCGCGCTAGCAGCCGTGCTGACTCACCGCAACGTGGCGGTCGTCGATCCATGGTACTTCCCGACGGCTGAAGAATATCGGCACAAATTGGAAGCTGAAGGGTTTTCGGTCTCTTCGATCAGCCTTACGCCGAGACCACCGCTGCTTCCCTCGGCTATGGCAGGATGGCTGAAGACATTTGCCGAATGCTTTTCTCCATGCTGCCGCTTGAAGACTGAGAAGCGGCGCGTGAGGACGTGATTCGTCTGGTGAGGCCGGCGTTATGCGATCGCCGCGGCAGGTGAACCGTCGATTATGTCCGGCTGCGCTTTATCGCCAAAGTCCGCACAGCCGCTACTGACCGCCGAACTCGCCGTGAATACCTCTGGGGGTGCGCAGTCGGTAATTGGGATCTACAAAATCTTCCCACACGTCTTTATGAGCCGACGCGCCCCATCCCCGGATGTACATGACGGCCAGGACCGGTTCGCCACCCTGTGTCGTTTCCGCCTGTTCTCTCGGCGGTTGCATCCTCACGACCTGACCGACGACCGTGGCACGAGCCCAGTTCCGATAATTCTTTGGAATGCTGTCGGCGTCCGCGACAACCCAATAATGCCCCCCTTCAGTCCCCTCAAGCAACGGCGGACGATGCGGGTGGTAATCCTCATCCAGCGGCCGGTTCGTCAAACGAAGCCATAGCCGGCCTTCATCCTGCCGTTCTTCGGCAATGGCGCCGCCGAGGATGACGACCTTTCCCTGATACCGCTCCGGATGCGTGACCAGGGACGTGAGCGTCACATTGGGCTCCGCTTGCCGAACATACTTGCTCGGAAGTCCGGTTGAACACCCGACTAGCAGGCACATCACACTGATGGCGGGCATCCACCAGTTCCATGGCTTGCGAAAACAAGACCGCGAGAGACCTAGAGGGGGAAACACGATCATCGACTCCTCTCTACTCGTTTGCGTCATGCAGACCGAACATGGTATTGACGTGAAGATTATGCGGAGGCATGCGGCAATGACCGATCCAACAGCATGCTGAGATAGACACATTTAAGATTGCACATCGGCGCTCACGAGCGTCGGGACGGCAGTATGGGATACCGTCGCCTATGAGTCAATATCCTTCGTTATCATTTCCTAAGCAGGGAACATCGGGCCTTCAGAAAAGCCGAATTTCGTGGCGAACATTCCTCTTCCACAATAGCGCAGCCTTTGCGCTTTTCTTTACGATTATGTCTGGTTCCCTTCAGGCAGCCGAAAAAGAGCCGCCCAATTCTTTGACCGCCAACGAGTCGCCGGCCTTAACCCTTCTGTACATCTCCGACTATTTCTCTTTTGTCGGGGCCGATGGGCAAGGCAGCGTGGCCTTCGCGCTGGATAATAATCGAGGTCGAGATGGAGACGCGTTTCAAGCCGAGCATTTCGTGGTCTTGCACGACGAACGCATCGGGTGGATCGACGTGGCGGGGAACGGTTCTTATGACAATACCAAGCAAGACCTTCTTCGTATCCCTGACTCCCCATACTTTCAGTTCGAGGGTACGCCGGCCACCGGCCTCACCATCTCCAGTCCGGCGAATACGTTGACGCTACGGATCGATCCCATTCCACAGCGACAGCACCGAACCCATGAGCGCTCCACCTTGTGGCTGGGTTCCGCCCCTGCAGTTCTGACGTGGCAAGGCCGAGCCATCCAAGGGCGGGTGATTTATGAATCGCTCATGATGCCCGACTTCAACCGCCTGACCCGAACCTACTTTGGGATCTGGAAAGAGTTTCAGGGATTCTATTTGCTAACGGGTAAGGCCGATGATCTTTATTTGCACAGCCAACATAGCGAGCGCCTGGCTCCCTTGGTCGGTATGCTCACCGGATTTTCAGTATCCAACGGGCAGACGGAATCTCTGGATAATTTGAATTTCGTTGAGCTTAATCATGACATGGCGCTGGGATTCTATCGCTGGCCGACCGTGTGGCGCGTGACCTGGCAAGGATCAAAAGGCCCCGCTACCGCCGCGCTGCGATTATCCGAGCGTCAAGGTATCAAGAACTGGGTGATCGGTGGGTTTTCCATGGGCATCATCCGCGGAGAACTGACCTATGACGGCCACACTCAGCCGGTGTATGGCTTGGTGGAGTTGATTATGTGATGCCTCCAGATCGGCACGGGACTCTCATCAGCGCTTGTTCCTGTAGTCAGGCAAGTGATGAAGCAGGGGTCTTCGAGGGTGTCGTTGTGATCTCGATGTGATTGTCATTGTCTGTACGATAGACGAACGTCGCGACGTATTGTACCCTCCCCTCGGCTTCCGATGACCATGGCCCTTTAGGAAATAATAAGCAGGCGGCGTGTTCACGGCAACGAGCAGGAGGTACACCACGATGCAGACGATGACCGAGGTGTTCGAGACAAGCCCGGAGAGTGATGACGATGAAAAAGCGGGGCCTTTAATGGAGAAGTGGGTTTTGAACATCCTCCGGCAGCGTCGACTGCATACACTCGATCAGCTTGGTCTTTTACTGCCAGCGGCGAACTGGGCCCAGTTATTCCTGGCCGTTGACCGGTTAAGCCGATCTGGAGCCATCACCCTAAGGTCAAACGGACAGGGAGAGTACCTCCTCAGTCTGAAAAGCCCTCAGCCTGATGCGGCACAGCCTGGCATGGCAAATTGACGACGTCGTAACGAAGCCGGCACCATACCCCCGCTCGTGAGGAAACACGCCGCCTCGCTTCAGTTGGACATTCTGAAATTACGCTTTCAGTTCCACATCTCTTCAAGAAGATGAAAACCACCCATCAACGCTAGCCTGCAGGCGATTGCCGACGCTACGTCGTGCTGCTTTGATCCGACATGGAGAAGCGGAGTGCAATGGAACTTCGAGGATTGCTGAAGAGGATCGACTCAAGGCGGTCCTAACCGAGCGATCGGCGGCGGCCTTTCTCTCTGAGCACCGAGTTTAAATCCCTGCATACCATTCGTATCCTTGATCCTCCCAATACCCGCCGCGGCCGCCGCCGATGCCGTCAAGGCTCTCCACCAATTCGATCCGCATGACATATTTCGCGTGCTTGTAGCCGAGCTGGCGTTCGACGCGGAGCCGCACCGGCGCCCCATGTGCAATCGGCAGGACCTGATCATTCATCTCATAGGCTAGGATAGTTTGCGGGTGAAATGCATCGTCAAAATCTAGGCTCTCGTAATAGAACATGCCTTCCTCGTCAGGATCGGCGCAATGAAAGACGACGTAGCGGGCCGCCGGCAATGGGTGGCTACGCTCGATGATCCGGCTGAGTTGCACGCCGGTCCACTTCCCGATCGCGCTCCATCCTTCGACGCAGTCATGACGCGTGATTTGAGTTCGCGATGGCAGTGTGCGTAGCTCAGTCAGCGAGAGAGCCAGGGGTTGCTGGACCATCCCATCCACGCGGAGAGCCCAGTCGGCAAACCCAGCTCGCGCCATCCGCTGATACTCAACATTATCAGGATCGCTGTTCCCATTGGCCGGAAAGACAGACGAGAGATCAGCATCCGAAAATTCCTTTGCCAATGCCAGTCGGGGACTGAGCATCCGTTGCGCGCGCCTAGTCACACTCTCTGCCTTGCCAAGCAAGGCTGTAAACCACTCGCTGCGCGAGAGGCCATCGCATCCTGCCAGCAGGAGCAGTCCCGTCGCTTGCGCGGCGCCGACCAGCAATCGTCGCCGGCCGATCATGCGTTCGTTCTTTTTATCGTTCATTCTGCACCTCATGAGCCGGCCTGATCCGAAACCAGCCCGTAATCATGGAGCGGATGTTATTGTAGAGCCCGGTCGTCGCCACCATGAGCAGATGCACGACAACGAACCCGATAAACGCAAAGCAGACGACAAAATGAATGGTACGGGCCGACTGCCGTCCGCCGAAGAGATTCGTCAGCCACGGAAAGGCCGCATCAATGGCCGGCGACATCGTCAGACCGGTCAGGACAATGAGCGGGCCGAGTCCGAACATCACGCCGGTATAGGCAAGCTTCTGCATGACGTTATAGTGTCTGGCTTCATCCCCGGTCGGATGGCGGAATCGCAGATGGTTGACGAGGTCGCGACCGATGCCGCGCAAGTCTTTCCATTTTGGGAAAAGGTTTCTCCAGAAATGCCGGCCGGCGACCGCATAGAAGCCGAACAGCAAGCCATTGAGGACGAACACCCATGCAAAGAACAAATGCCACTGCCGCCCCATCGCCAGCCACTTCCCGCTCGGGATGGTAGCCCAAGAGGGGAATCCACGCACTGATCCGTCCGAGACACCCAGCACGCCCGTGGTGTCGAAAGCATGGCCCAAGATAGTCGTCACTCCTTTCACGTCACCATTCTCTTTTCTTACGGCTTGGATGGAAAACAGAGGCCGATCGCGGTCGGAGCGTTCCCCCCAATAAAGCGCCTGATGTGCGTTGAAGATCTGAAAGCCGCTCATGATCAAAATCGGGATGCAGAGCGCATTGAGCCAATGAGCCAGTCGCACCATGACCGCATGCCGGTACACATGAGAAGGGGACGTACCGGACACATCCGCACCAGTGTCCTGCGGAAGCCTCTCCTCATGGATCTCGATTGCCGGCGTCTCAACTGGAGATGGCATCTCTCTCGAAACCGCCTGCTCCGACGTCTGCGGCTCCACAAGCTGATTCCCCGCTACGTCGGACCCATCCGATACATTAGGCATCTACGCCTCCTTGACTACATTGGCAAACACTTTAATCGCGCCTTTTTCCTCCGTCAGCAGGCGCATCATCTCGCGATAGTTCTCCAAGCCCTCGACAAATTGATGCCTCGCTCATAGTACACATCGTCCGTCGTCATGTCGTATTGCCCGATGCGATCATAGAAGGTGTTGCCAGGCCTGCGGACCGTCGGAACCACAACATCGCCAGGCGTAAGTTCAGAAACCTGATCACCGACTTCGACCACACGCCGAAGCATTCATGGCCGATGACGAGAAAGCCATCTCCGGGCGGTGCCTGCCCGTATTCCGCGGCATTAATTTCCTTATCCGTCCCATCTACGCCGACGCGCAGTACTTGAACCAGCACCCCCCGGCCATGTGGAATATCTTTTACTGACGCATGGGCAGGTCCCTCAGATGCAATGATTCTGATTGACCTGGAATGACGGCGATGGCTTTCATCTGCCTCTCCATGATCGGCTATTCTCTGCTTTTTTCCTTTGACAACCGGGGCCTGAAGCATTGTATGTAGGTGTTGTCGCCGGAAGCCCGTAAACGTTACATATACCTTATGACATGATGACCTCCCGAGGTGTCAGGCCAAAAAAAGTAACGGTCCTCTGTGAAGCTAACGACTGAACCAACACAGGATGCCGGCTCAAGAAATCAACGCACCACGTCGGCTCGAAGGATGCTGGCAATGAACATTTTATGGCGCGCATCAGCCCTGGCCGCTCTCGCCGTTACGCTTTCGGCGTGTTCATCCATGTCGACCTCATCGGATTCGACGCTCGTGAACGACTCATCGCCATCGGAGACGTTCAAGGTCCTGACGTACAACACACTACACGGACTTCAGGTCGAACGGTTTTGGGTGCGGCCGGGAGAAATGCTCGAACGGCAATTGGCGCGGTTTCATCTCCGCGTCGAGCAGTTAGCGGACGCCCAACCGGACCTGGCGCTGCTGCAGGAAGTCAACCCGCTGCCTCACATGGCGGAAAAATACGTGGCCGCCTTGAAGGCCCGCGGCCTGGAGTACTCGCAGGTGCATCAGGTGGATGCGTGCGGCCTTCGCGTGCCGGGACTGGCGCTTCTCCATGATCTCAACAACGGACTGGTCATTCTCGCCAAATCTCCGCTTCGCGTGCGCAAGCTGGATGGTCTCAAGCTCAGCGGAACGGGCAGTTGTCATGATCAGGTTGGATGGCAATTGGGAGAATTACGATATGCGCTGATCGCGGAAGTTACGTCGCCTTCGACACAATCGAAATATCTGGTCAGCACGGCTCATCTGCATTCCGGAATTGAACGCGACATGCACTTTCTCCATGCCTTGATGGAGGCGCACCAGCAGGGTCAGCTCACACACTACGATCACTTGATGGACGCTTTGAAGGCGGACGAGGAGCTTCGCTTGCGGGAACTGCACACATGGGTGACCGCATTACATCGATACCAGGAAGGCGGTCCCTATGTGGGGCTGATCATCGGTGGCGACTTTAATTTCGAACCTGGTTCTCCCGAGTACCGCGAGTTGGAGCGCTTCGGACTTCAGGATACGGCCGAAATCGGCCCCCATACGTCCATACTCAACACGTATGATCCCGTGCTGAACCCGCTGGCCGGTCATGAAGAAACACAATTG
>DATFCE010000409.1:0-4649 GCA_035253365.1 Nitrospiraceae bacterium | reverse complement strand
GGCATTAGGCCGATACTTCGTCCAACCGCCGGACATGCAGCACTTCCTTGTTCGTGAGGGGCTCGATTTGTGATTGGCTTACGGTTACGACTATAAGCGTTTCTCCCACTGCATTGAAGACCTCCAAGGAGTAACCCATTTCCTGGCCCGGCTTGCCTGGATGTATTTCTACGATCGTCGCCACGTCGCCTTTCTGAAGTTTATGGGACGGGAGATCTACCTTCAATGCCACTTTACTGAATGGTTCATAGGTCATCTCAAGCCCTCTTTGCCGGATAAAGGATTATAAACTTGGTCAATCAGCTTGCCGCCTCAATCATCCAAATGCTTTCCACTCTGAGCACTTGCCCGTTAGGGCCAGTCAGTGTACCGCTGATTCGATACTTGTCGCCATACTCGGTCGTTTCCTCCAGTGCAGCATTCGAGGGAAGAAGCTGGGTCCGAATATCTTCTATCAGTCGATCCACATAGTGTACCGTGTAACCGGCCGATGCAAGAAAGTGTGATTTATCGTTCTCCGGTCGCCACTCCAACAGGTAGCCGGCTATTTTCGATGTAGCAATTACCGCGTCCGCGGACAAGTTCATTCTGTTGCTTGCCCAAGCGCAGCGAGAATCTTCTCTCTGGTTTCAGGATCAAAGCCATGGCCGTAGAAGCGAAGAAAGATCGCCTTGCGTAAGTCGCAGGGGAGAGATGCAGAGTCTTCTGAAGAATCGACGCTCGGACAAGCGCTTGGGCGGTCGTGTGCATGGAACATCCCATCTTCAGACGTTCTTTGCCGAACGTTGCAGTAACATCCGACGATACCGATGCTTCACTTCCGGAGGAGTATCTCTCATTGGGATACCTCGCGGTAGAGTAAATCGATATAGCTGGATATAGGCGTCATAGTCACCGCGCCATCACAGTATTCAACCGATTCACGGCATCGAAGAATACCGCTTCTTGTATATCTGGAACACCAGCGTCACGACCCGTTGATATGGCAAACATAACGGGGGACGTCGACCGCCCAAGCGCATCGGAGGTCGAGTTCGGGTAAGATGAAGATAGTGTGACGTTACCAACCGAGGAGGGCAATATGAACCATCAAACTGATAAAGAGGGCACGGATCAGAAGCTGGCGGACGAAGCCGAACAGTATCGAGATAGTGTCAGTAAGGGCGGACACGGAGCGCACAAGCCATGCGAAAAATTCCCCATTGAAGAAGCAAAGGAACAGCAGTCAGGAGAGGAGAAACACAGCGCCGAATCGTAAAGGTTCGGAACGGTGTAAGGCGGCTCGGCTATCCTCCAGGCAACACTTTGAGCCCTGCCTCGGTAAATCTTTGCTCAATCATGAATCGCAACTCGCTGGCGACCTCGCCGGGATCGGCATTGAGTCGTATATCCAGCCAGTAATTCATACTGAAGATCACCGCCTTATCCCCGAAGCCCTCCAACAGCGCTTGGGGCTGAGGAATTTTCAGCACCCGGGGATGCTGTCCAGCAATGTCTATCAGTAGCTCGCGTACCTGGTGTGTCGACGAACCGTAGGGCGCTCCCACGCTCATAGAGAACCGGCCGATTTGACTTGAGTACGTCCAATTCGTGAGATTGCGATCCAGGAAGTTACTGTTGGGAATGAGGGTTTCCACACCTTTGGCGTCGCGGACGGTCGAGGAGCGAAGACCAATTGTGATCACGCGGCCCCGAATATTGTCCACCTCGATCAGGTCTCCCACCCGGAGGGGGCGTTCAATCAACAGCAGCATCCCGCTGATAACATTCTTCAAGAGATTTTGTGCGCCAAACCCCACGCCAATGGCAAAAGCCCCACCCAAGAAGGCAAAGATAGTGAGCGGGATCTTGACCGAAATAAGACTGATGAAGATGAGGACGGTGACCAGAAAGGCTTGGGCCCACTGGCGCACTAGATTTGCGACCTCCGGTGGGGCGCCGAGCCGCTTCACCGCAAGCCGGCCGATGAGCCGCGCAAGATACAGACAGATCCAATAGCCGACCACGAGAATCGCCAGCGCGCTGACGACCTTTCCCACTGTGACGCTTCGTCGACCGGTGATCTTTTTCCCGTCGATCTCGATCGTATCTTCGGCGGCAAAGATCTCGAAATCCCAAAGTGTCTTGACGCTTCCCGATACTTGTTTGGCCCAATCTTGGAGTCGCGCAGAAAGCGGTAACTCCTTCCGTTGTTCCTTGAACTCGGAGTTCCAGCGTTCCACCAACCGCGACGCCTGGTCCAGCCGCTCGAGCACACGGTTGTAGAGAGTTTGGCGTTGACGGTAGGCGTCCAGCGTCGCCTGTACCTGCGCGCGATCCTCCCCGAGCGTAGCATTGTCGAGCCGATTCTCTTGTTCGCTCAGTTGGCCGGAGACCACGGCCACTTGCTGGTGCAAGTAGTCGCGGGACGCTTGGATATTATTGAACAGAGGCTTGACCTCACGGTACGCCTCTCGTGCTTTCTCCGGCTCAGTGCCTCGTGCGATCGCAAATCGACTTTCCCAGAGCTGACGCTCGCCTTCCACGATGTCGATCAGCTGCTTGAGCAGGTCTCCTTTCAAGGTTGTATTTTCCGCCCGTATGCGCTTGAGCTCGACGGCTCGCTTCATTCGAACCATCTTGGCGCTGAATTTGTCCGAAGAGCCGGTGGACGAGGGGCCGGCGACTTGGGCTTCCAGTTGACGCTGCGCTTCCTCCAACGCCTGAGAGTGCGTGTACAGCTCCGCCGCGGTCTGTTCCAATTCCCCCTCAAGCGCTTGTCTCTCTTGGGAAGCGCGAGCGCGGATCTTCTTGAGGTCCTCCTCCGTAAAGGTGACGTGTTCATCGGCGCTCTCGAATTGACGCTGGGCGAAGGCCAGGCGCACCCGGGCTTCGGCTAATTCTTCCTCAATTCGCTTCCTCGATATGTCTGCGGCGGTCAGCATGACGGAGGCCGCCCGCTTGCGCAGTTCTTGCAGCTGGTGACCCCATTGCGCGCGTGCCGCCTCAGCCGGGTCCTTTGTGGCTTCCAGCCGCTCGGAGGCTTGCCGAACCCGTTCATCTGCGGCCCGAAGAGATTCCCGAGCGCGTGTGAATCTGAACTCCATCAATGTGAGCTGCGATTGGATCCCTTCCACCACCAGTCTCAACGAGAACATCGCATTCCACAGTTCATCCGCGAGGAGGATGGAATAGGGCGGCGGTTTATCAAAGCCCTTCCATTCGGTACTCGCGCGGGTGATTTCCTGATGGCGCTGGCGCGCTTGCTCGAGCCGCTGGTACTCATCGATCTGTTGGCCATAGCCTCGCACCACCTGCTGAAGTAATGCACGTCGTGCCAACAGATCCTCTTGAGATACGCCCGGAGGGGCGTCCTTCCCGAGCATACCCGGCCGACTGATTGCGGCCAGCTCTGTTTCGGCCTGGCGGCGTTTGTCGTGTAAATCGGCGATAGCTACTTTATCGGCGGACTGATCGCCGGATTGGGTTTGCTTGCCTGTCTGAGAGATGATGTCGGGGACATTGGCCTGATCCTCAGCACGAGCAACGCCGAAGATACCCGACAGTATTAAGGCGACGAGGGAGAACTGAACCGTGGGGGTCATGTGTTTCCAGCGATACAAGGCGCCTCCTGCAGTCTCGATCTAGAATGTGCGGCAGTGTACAGGTTCACGGAATGGTTACCAAGCCACATGACAAGGAAGCAACTGTAGGGCGCGTGGCATAGGAAGGGGGGCTTGTATGTAATGGTGCGCAGGGTCGCTCATCCGACAAGCGGCTCATGGCAAATGCCGTAGGACTGACCGGCACCGAGCGGTGGTCTGGCGAATCGCTGTGCAGCACAGCGTTTCGTCTTGATCATTCACCCTTCGGTGTATACAATGTGCCCCGCTTTTAGCTGTGTATTGACGAAATAAATTCAGAGACTTGCGGAGTGTACTCTGCGAGACCGCGCGAGGCACGCCCTCACGGCGGATGTGGTGTAACTGGATGAGGAGGGGCTTCTGTGGATCTTTCGACAAGCGTGATTCTCTTCGCGATCGCTTCATCCCTGGCCGGCATCGGCTATGGATTGTATCTGACGTTCTGGGTGTTTCGGTTGGATGCCGGCAACAAGGAAATGCAGCGGATTGCGCAAGCCATCCAAGAAGGCGCCTCGGCGTATCTGAATCGCCAATATCGGACGATCGGCGCGGTGGCCGTGGTGCTGTTTGTGCTGCTCTGGGTGGCAGGGTTCTGGTCGGATAAGTTTGGACTCGTGACCGCCATCGGGTTTTTGATCGGCGCCGTCGCTTCATCGATCGCCGGCTATGTCGGTATGTACATCGCCGTGCGGGCCAATGTGCGAACGGCGCAGGCCGCGCATCAAGGGTTGAACGCGGCGTTGACGGTGGCTTTCAGAGGCGGGGCGGTGACCGGTCTGCTGCTGATCGGCCTCGGGCTGTTGGCCTTGACCGGTTTTTATACGATAGCGTCGGGGATCGTCGGTCAGGAAAAAGCCGTTCATGCCCTGTTAAGCCTTGGGTTCGGCGGCAGCCTCATTTCAGTGTTTGCGCGTGTCGGCGGCGGAATCTTTACGAAAGCGGCGGACGTGGGCGCCGATCTGGTCGGCAAAGTCGAAGCGGGGATTCCGGAAGACGATCCGCGTAACCCGGCGGTCATCGCGGACA
>DATFCE010000408.1:0-18275 GCA_035253365.1 Nitrospiraceae bacterium | reverse complement strand
GTATTGGTCCGCCGCCCCCCACCCGTAATCCTAAGGAGTTGAATTGAACGGTGCTTCCTCCCATTACGGTCACTCCGGTCAATTCCCTCACCGTTTCGGTAAATGGAGACATGACTGTCCCGCCGGCAGGGTTGGTGAAGGTGGCGGTTAATTGGCCACCCGTCACGCTGGGCGTTACGATGACGGTGGTGTTCAAGTTCATGGCGACCATTCGGGCAAGGCTGAAATTCCCTTGGAGTTCGCTGACGGCTTGACGAAGTTGGGAGCGGGCATTCCACTGAATGTAATTTGGGACCGCCATAAGTGCAGCGATCCCCATGATTCCAACTACGATCAGAAGTTCGATCAACGTGAAGCCAGCCTCATCAGACCGACCAGCAGGCGCGGGTAGGAGTGCGTGATGGATCTTCATAGCGGTAGAAGTGTAGCATGCGCTATGCCGATCACCCTTTTATGAAAGGAGCGTTTCTAAGGCATTGATTTACGTAGAATCACATTTGGCAATAGAATGCAGACCGGCTCGAATACGCTCAAAGTCGGACAAATTTCGGCAACACTAATATTTCTGTTGCCAGGTGCCGGGTGCCGCGTAGACGAGTGGAAGTCCTCGGAACAATCCATTTCTGAGGTCGTAGTTATACCAGATCTCAATAGGGGTAGAATTTTCTGATGCGATCAGCGCTCTGCCTTCCGTAATTAGAGCGCCATACACACGCGCCGGCTCTTCAAAGGAAAAATCACCCGCGACATACAGCACACCTTGAAGATTGATATTTGACAGTTCCACCGGGATGCGGCTTCCAAGGGATGTTGAGCCTTCACGCGGAGGACTAAGGGCAGGCACCGACTTTCCTGGACCCTTCGCGTGCAGATGCAAATGCGCATTGACTACGAACAAGCCTTCTGCATACTCGGTGGATATCGATATGGTTCCCAGATTGTCAGGCTGAGGAGGAAGTTGATCAAGCGTATCAATAAATATCAAACCGTGATGGTCGCCCACGAATTTGGATTCAAAGACCTGGTCGGCGGTGAGGCCCAATCCGGGTTGTATAACCCCATTGCGATATAACAATCCATCTTGGTCCCTGGCATAGTAGGTGCCAAAAGCCATCGCATACTTCTTCATCGTCTCATACTCCCACCGGTCTTGACGTAGACCAGGCGTCGGGTTCTGGTGTGGATACACATTTGCGGGCGGTTCTGACGATGATAAAGACGAAGGAGCAAACAACGCGTCCCCACCGATAAAAGCCTCCAGCCATCGATCCTCACGATTGGATACGCCTGCATACGACTGATTCGTCACTGCTGCCAATTGGCTTTTGGCGGGAAATTCTTCTTTTTTTCCGAAATAAACATCTCCGTTTATTTTCAAGCTTCCCCAGTGTAACCAGAGCGGCAAAGAAACCTTGGGGTCTACGGTGTTTATCTGGACGCCTGCTCTGAGCGGAGGAATAGTCCGACTCCCCAGTTGTGTAGCGACGGTCCGTGTTATATTGCCCGTACCTGCGGTGACTTCCACCGTGCAGAGAAGACCTGGACGAGCTGGACCGTAGACCTTTAATTTCAGAATGCGCCCGAGCGGGCGAAGCGACCGAAACCAACCTTTCTCCGTTCCATTGAGAAGCTGATCATCCGCTGCACGGGACGCGTCGTATAAAATGTCGGGATTGAGGCTGGTTCCTCTGAATTGAGACTGTCCGGTTGAATCCAAAAAAGATGGACCGCTCTCCGGAAGATCAAATCGTTTCGTCAATAAACTGCCTGCTGCTCCGTCAGGAGCCGAAGCGGGATCGTGAAACCACGATATGGCTACATCCAATCCCGCGTCAGCGAGATTCTGAGCGATCGCTTCATCTCCGCTCATCCTGGTCTGGACAATTTCTTGTGTCGCAAGGTTTAATGATACCGTTCCCAACATAGAAAGAATGACTGTCACCAGCACCGCCGCCAGCAACGCTGTTCCCCGTTCATTGCCTATTCGTGATCTCATATTTGCTCCTTTTTATCCTCGTATTCCCACTTCGCTTGTGAGAGTTCGATGGTCCTTACCCACGGCAAGTTCAATCTTTACTCGGGCCACAATTGAAGGGTCCATCGTCGGCCTACCCGTCTTATCCACATAACTGAGGGCAAAAAATGTCACGTCGTTGATCAGTGGATTGGCTCCCCCATCCACTTGGCGCATTAGACTGACTTTGCCGCTTCGCCCCTTCGACAAGTAATAGCGCACACGGTTGGAGATCGAAATCTCGCTCCCTACCGGAAGGGTTTGAGGGAATGGGACAACCACACGCAACGATTTCCCTTGGCCGTCCTCTGCCAATCGATTCTCGGTGCAATTTTCGCTCACGCAGATTAGGATTCGTTTTCCCTTCGCCCAGCCGGTACCGTCCATGACGGACAATTCTTGATCCGAAGATGAGACGGCCTTGGTCAAGTTCGTCGTCTCACCCGTGATGTTGGCATCGAATTCGATCTCTTGCTGCTTGGCCTGAAGGAGGGCCGCAAGTGAATCGCTGCGATGTGATCCCGCGATTCGTAACTCATCTTCAAAGATTTTCATGCCGATACGTTGATCTTGTTGAACCGCAATCGTGTCATGTTGCGCAGACAATCGCTGTTGAAAATGATTGAGTGTCTGGATGGATGCCATGAGTACGACTATGCCTGCTGCCATTGCAATCATGACTTCAATGAGACAGATGCCTGAATTCTTCTTCAAGATACGCATGCTCATCCCATCTTCTAATAAGATCCGATGTAATTCGGATTGGCGCGTAGCGTCCCTATTCTGATGTCGCGCCACCGGTCGTCACCCATCCGATAACGAGCGTTTGCTTGAATCACCGCCATTGTTGAATTCCCCAAAGTCCCGTGGCGATTGGGCTGAACGGTCCACGTAAGCTGAATGCCGTCCTGTTCCAGGCTCGCCGTGAAAATGCCGTCGCCTGCGGTCACGTCTTCTTGCAGCCCATCATCATGCATCATGAATTCCGGATTTCCGTCGAGGTTTAAATCGTCTGTCAACAACGACAGCCATGACTGTGTCCGTTTGGCTTCGATCCGCGCCTGCACCATCTCCAGCGCACGAGCTTCCATTGCTCCTCGTCTGACCCCGTATTCACCCCATTGAAACATGCCCATGACCCCCAGCATGGCGAAAGCTAGAATCACCATCCCCATCATCACTTCCAGCAGGCTAAATCCTTGTTGGCTCTGAGTGAGAGATTCGGGAAGCCTGTGAGTTTCGATAGTCATTAGCTGCGCACTCCTCGTAAGATGGAAATCCGGCCGGTCAGGCTGACCGTCAGCTGGCTGCGCTCCTGCTGCGCATTTCGAAGCGTGATCGTCGTGGGAGTCGCCGTACGCCCGCTTGGATAAAAAGTGACCGAAGGTCCGTTCGACAGACTTTCTACAACCACCTTTCGATCCGCAAAATTGAATTGTCGAATCACGTCTTCCGGTCTATCAACACACTCACTCCATATGCTTGATGTCTCCGGGCGAAAGACGACCCGCACCCTCTCTCGCCGAATCATCGCGATGTGCCGGGCGGCACGTAGTTCCGCGGCCAGTTCCGTTGTGACGATTTTGCCCTGCTGCCGAGCCGCTGCGGCAACGAACCCTTCCCCCCCAATGACGAGCATCAATCCGATCACGGCTAAGGCCAACATGATCTCGGTTAGGCTGACTCCCCTCTCGTTCATATGCCTCTCCATGTTGTTTCCTGCCCGTCGGTAATCCAAGTTTGATGCCAATCATAGGGTAATTACTATGTAGCGCGGTGTCCTGTGAAATCAGCGACATACGCGACTTATTGCTGTGTACGTATAAACCCATTTCTTCGAAGGACCGGCTAAACCGAGTGGCTTCAGCACGATTGGATACAGAGGCTGCACATTTGGATACAGAGGAGGGAGATAGAAACGGAGCTACCGAGCGACTGTGAGCAGGCTTATGTACCAGCGGAGAATGTCATGATGGTAAAACATAGAGATGATAGCGCCACACGCGAGAAAGGGGCCGAAGGGAACGTATTGATCCCTTCGGATGGCTTTAAAGAGAATTAACCCTATGCCGACTACCGATCCCGCTACAGCGCCAATCAGGATCGTCAGCAAAGTCGGTTTCCAACCTAAAAAGGCTCCAACCATCGCGAGCAGCTTAATATCGCCTCCTCCCATTCCCTCCTTTCCGAAGAGGTATGGACTGATCCATGCCACTCCCCATAACACCCCACCCCCGACCACCACGCCGAGGAACGAATCGATCAATCCCACAGGTAGAACGGTGGACGCACAGAGAAGGCCGAGCCCAATCCCCGGCAAGGTAATCCGATCCGGGATAATTTGGTGCGCCAGATCGATCCAAGTCACGATCAGGAGCGCTGAAAATAGCACGGCATACACAACCGACGGGAAGCCCCATCCAAAACGCCATACAATAAGGGCGTAGCCGATCCCATTGAGGACCTCCACCATGGGATACCGAAATGAAATAGGAGTTTGGCAGGAGCGGCAGCGCGCGCGCAGAAAAACGTAACTTAGAAGAGGAATGTTATCGTAGAGTTTAATCGGTGTCGCGCAATGGGGGCACTGCGATGACCGCCACATGACGGATTTTTGAAGCGGTATTCTATGAATACAGACGTTCAGAAAGCTGCCGACAACAAGACCGATCATAAAGATGCCGAAGTAAGCCAGCATG
Organism: Nitrospiraceae bacterium; assembly: GCA_035253365.1. Classification (GTDB taxonomy): domain Bacteria; phylum Nitrospirota; class Nitrospiria; order Nitrospirales; family Nitrospiraceae; genus DATFCE01. The sequence goes on along the minus strand of DATFCE010000408.1, from coordinate 13,562 downwards.
GCGTCCTATCTCTACCTAGGGTCAATTCCTGGAACCGCTTACGTATAGGTGATTCCCTGAATTTACATCTGTGTCATACCTTGACATAATAGGTAAGTACTTGCGGATTAGCTCGGGATAGAAAGCATGCCCAAGGGCCAACGAGAAAGACGAGAAACGCTTCACAGTCCTAAACGGAAGCGTCCGGAGGCTTTGACGAATCGAGAACAAGAAATTCTCCAGCTGATTTGGTCTGGCTTGAAAAATCGAGAGATCGCGCAACGGCTCAAGATCAGCGTCAAGACGGTAGAAGCTCACCGCGCGACGATGATGAAGAAGGTGCGCGTCTCCAACACCGCCCAACTCTTGAAGGCTGCGATTCAAGACGGCATGATCGAACTTCGTTAGAGATTACCCTGCCCCCTGAGCCGATCGTTGCCTGACCCCCTCGAAAAGCAGAACGGCTGCCGCGACCGATACATTCAGCGACGCAACATGGCCTTGCATGGGGATTTTCACTCGCTCGTCGCATTTGCTCAGCACCGCCGGTCGGATGCCTTTTCCTTCATTGCCAAAGACCAACGCAACCGGCCCTCGCAAATCGAGCATGGTATATGGTTTCTCGGCGGCAGGATCCACTCCGTAGACCCAAAGACCTTCGGCCTGCAAACGTTCAAGTAATCGGGACACGTTTTCAGCGCACCCGACACGGATGTATTCCAACGCCCCGGCTGACGCTTTGGCGGCGGTAGCCGACAAGCCCGCCGCACGTCGTTCGGGAACAAAGACGCCATGGACCCCTGCGGCTTCGGAGGTTCTGAGAACCGCGCCTAAATTATGCGGGTCCTCGATACCGTCAAGAATAACAACGAAGGGCGATTCTCCCCGGTCCCGCGCGTATCCCAAAATATCCTCCTCCGAGTCATACCGCTTTGCCGCAACCACCCCGACAACCCCTTGATGCTTTCCGTCCGGCACCAAACGATCCAGTGCTGGCCGGGGCTCCACGTGCACCGGCACTCCGGAAGAGCGGGCCAACCGGACAAGATCGAAAAATTGCCGATCGGTCCGAAGCACCAACAGCCGTAAGAGCGGACGCTGTCCCGATCGCAAAGCTTCTCGCACGGCATGAAGACCATAGAGAATGTCCGGTTTGTTATCGCTTCCACCGGCTGGTGCCATCGGGGCGATCCTCAATCGTAATACCTTGTGCCGAGAGCGCCGCTCTGATGCGATCGGCTTTCGCAAAATCTTTCCGCTGCCTAGCCTCGTTCCGTTCCACCAGTTGCTGCGCGATGTCATCGTCGCTCATGGGACCGTCGATTCGGTCTGACACGGTGATGGTCTGTGGCGACTGGCTTCCCGCCTCTTTTCCGTACGGAGCAAACCGCCAGTCTTTGACATGGAAAAGCCCCAAGATTCGTCCAAATCGCCTGAAGGTTGCGATGGCGTCCTGACGCATGGCTTGGGACAACCCAGCTTCTAACAGACGGTTCACTTCGCCGCGAAGTCTTTGCAATTCCGCAATCGCGACCGGGGTGTTCACATCATCGTCCATGGCATGCTGAAACGCGGATTCAAGTCTTTGCGCCGCCGCTTTCCACGGCCAATCCCCGCTGCCGTCTTGATCCGACGGTTCTTTAAGGCGCTGAAATAATCCGTAGAAGCCATCGAGCGCTTTCTTGGCGTCGTGAAGAGCCGCATCAGAAAAATCCAACGGACTTCTGTAATGCGTGGTTAGAAGAAAGTATCGAAGTACTTCGCCTGTCATATCTTCGCGGTCACCATAGTGCTCAAAGATCTCCCGAATGGTAAAGAAATTTCCCAAGGACTTGGACATCTTTTGCTGATTGATTTGCACAAAGCCGTTATGAACCCAATATCGGGCGAATTCCTGGCCGGTAGCGGCGATGGATTGCGCGATTTCATTCTCATGATGCGGAAAGATGAGATCCGCCCCGCCCCCGTGGATATCAAACGTCTCGCCCAAATACCGCATCGACATGGCGGAACATTCAATGTGCCATCCCGGCCTGCCCGAACCCCATGGGCTCTCCCACGACGGCTCGCCGGGTTTCGCGCCTTTCCAGAGCGCGAAATCCATGGGATGTTTCTTGCGCTCATCCACCTCGACACGAGCCCCGGCCTGCATGTCCTCGAGCCTACGCTTGGAAAGACATCCGTAGGCTGGAAACTTATCGACTTGGAAATACACGTCCGGGCCGACCTGATACGCCATGCCTTTCCTAACCAGCGTGTCGATCAGCGTGATGATATCGGCCATGTGGTCGGTAGCCTTCGGTTCCACCGTCGCCGGTTGAATGCCTAGACGGCGCATATCGCGATGATACGCATCGATATAGCGGGAGGTGATCAACTGCCATGCAACACCCTGTTCTTGAGCGCGCCGAATGATTTTGTCATCGATATCGGTAAAATTCTTCACGAACGTGACTGCATACCTGCGCTCTTCGAGATATCGCCGAATCACCTCAAAGACCAGCGCGCTTCGAGCATGGCCTAAATGGCATTCATCGTACACGGTCACGCCGCAGACATACATGCGCACTGCGCCCGGCACGAGCGGCTGAAAGATCTCTTTTCTGCCGGTCATGGTGTTGTGGATCTTCAACATGATTGTTCGATGCTCATCATACAGAGGTCCGTGGGCATTATGGCGCGACAGCGCGCGCCTTGCCATGGATCAGCGAACCGCGCAAACCGGCGTCTTGCCTCCAGTTGATTGCCGGACCCATCTTTTCCTCTTTTCAGTGCCGAGCAGATTCTCCCAGTTTTGTAAAAGGCCCATAGCTTCATAGTGGGTCATATCGACATGAAGCGGCGTAACAGACACCATTCCGCGCCGCACCGCCTCGTAATCCGAGCTTTTCTGCCGTTTCCGCGAGACCCGCGTCCCTGCGATCCAGTAGTATGTCCGGCCGCGCGGATCGACCTTTTCAACCACGGGATCAACAAAGTGCCGCCGGCTCAGTGAGGTGATTCGCACACCCGCGATGGCCGCCAACCGGCGGTTCGGCACGTTCACGTTCAATAAGGTTTCATCGGGTAGTCCATAGTGGAGCACGGCTCTGGCGACTCGAAGGGCATAGACCGCTGCCGCCTGAAACAGAAAACGTGCCTTGCCCTCCTGCGAAATTGCCACGGATGGCAGACCAAGCAGAGTCCCTTCCAGCGCGGCCGAGACTGTTCCCGAATAGGTCACGTCATCACCGAGATTGACTCCACGATTGATTCCGGAAATGACCAGGGCCGGCGGCGCGGGCAACACGCGTTTGACAGCCAGCGTCACACAATCGGACGGGGTCCCGTTGACCGAAAACATGCGCGTTCCCACCCGATTGATCCGTAACGGCTTATGCAGCGTTAAGGAATGCCCGACGGCTCCGCGCTCGCGTTCAGGAGCCACCACATAGACAGTGCCGACTTTTTTCATGATGGCCGCCAGGGCGTGTAGGCCGGGGGCGGTAATCCCATCATCATTGGTCACCAAAATATTCATCAATGCGGAGATAAAAAAAGCTGCCCGAGGCAGCTTCCATGGCGTTTCGACTCGTAGCCGATGAATCTTCGGCTCGACGACAAACCGTGTCGTTATGATGAGCGGATCGATCCGAGTTTCCGTCGATGGTCGGGGCGAGCCGATTTGAACGGCCGACCTCTCGCACCCCAAGCGAGTGCGCTACCAGGCTGCGCTACGCCCCGACGCCGACGGTTTGTCCCGCCCACCACTCTGTACTCGTCCCTGTTTATTCGCGGATAGGATTTAACTATCGTACGATTCCATGATTCGCAGAATCGCGTGCAATTCGCCACGTACGCGTTCAGTGACTTCACGCGGTCGGATCTGTCGATTTGCACGCCGCCCGCGTCGCGCCCAGAATCGTTTAACCCCGGCGATGGTATACCCCTCCTCGTAGAGCATGCGTTTGATTTCCAGCACCTGTTCGATATCACGCCGGACATACAATCGCTGATGCCCGCGACTTTTTCGTGGCTTCAAAAAATTGAACTCGGACTCCCAAAAACGCAGCACATAAGCGGGAAGTTTCGTGATATCACTGACCTCTCCGATCTTATAAAACACTTTGCTGCCCAGTTTGGGCGCAACTCCCATCACCGACCCTCGTCTCCGTGTTCGGTGAACCCTGTCCGGACTAATTGACGTATTTCTTGAAAACCTGGCTGGGACGGAAGGTCACAACGCGGCGAGGAGTGATACCAATCTCCTGCCCGGTTCGGGGATTTCTTCCCTTCCGGGCCCCCTTACTCCGCACCATAAAGTTTCCGAATCCTGCAATTTTGACGGACTCTCCCTTTTCAAGAACCGATTTTAGCAAATCCAAAATTAATTCAACGATGTCCGCCGCCTCCTTTTTGGACACTCCGACCTTTTCAAAAATCTCATTGGCAATATCAGCCTTTCGCATGCCTCCCCCCTGACTCAGCGCTGCGCACGACAATCTTCATGATGTTCCGTCTTTTGAAGGCGACGAAATTTTCTCAAACATTATGTGAGGTTATCAGGCTTGTCAAGGGAATTCTTGGCGGTAGAGCGTACTGCGTCACTGATCGTTTGGGAGCAATTTATATTCGATGCTATCTGCCAAGGCTTGCCAACTGGCTTCCATGATATTGTCGGAAACTCCTACCGTTCCCCATTTTTCTTTATGATCCCCCGATTCCAATAAGACGCGCACCTTCGACTCGGTCCCATGACTCGCGGCAAGGACGCGGACTTTGTAGTCCAGCAGGGTGACGTCTTTGAGCTGCGGGTAAAATTTTTCCAGCGCTTTTCTCAACGCATGATCAAGCGCGTTGACCGGTCCCGCGCCGACCGCCGCGGTATGCTCCACGACGTGGCCCACTTTGACCATGACGGTGGCTTCTGAAATCGGCGCTTCGTGCGCCTGGCGCTTCTCGACGATGACCCGAAATCCCAACAGCTCAAACGACGGGGTATGGAGTCCAACGGCCTTGCGGATCAACAGCTCCAGCGAGCCCTCCGCTCCTTCAAATTGATATCCTTGATTCTCAAGCTCTTTGAGGGTCTCCAGAAGCTCACCAAGTTTTGGATGGTGCTTGGATAACTTGATGCCGTAGGTCTCGACTTTCCCGAGTAATCCGCTGCGCCCCGTGTAATCCGAAACCAGCATGCGCTGGCGGTTACCGACAAGATCGGGCATGACGTGCTCATAGGTGGCGGGATTTTTCTGCACCGCGTTGATATGGATACCGCCTTTGTGCGCGAATGCCGCATCGCCGACATAGGGCTGATGTTTATCCGGCATCAGGTTCGCGATCTCCGTCACGAAGCTGGAAACCTCCCGGAGGCGCGTGAGACGGCGATCGCTCAACACCGGACGCTTCATTTTCAATTCGAGGTTGGGAAGGATCGAACAAAGATTGGCATTGCCGCACCGCTCGCCGATTCCGTTGATGGTTCCTTGTACTTGCACAATACCCGCTTCAATGGCCACGAGCGAATTGGCGACCGCCATTTCCGTATCGTTATGAGCATGAATACCCAACGGCACCGGACACTCCCGCTTGACCACGGAGCAAATTTCGCGAATTTCCCACGGCATCGTCCCGCCGTTGGTATCGCAGAGGATGATCCGTTCAGCGCCTTCCCGAACCGCGCGACGGATGGTCTGTAGCGCGTACTCGGGATGGGCTTTATACCCGTCGAAGAAGTGTTCGGCATCATAAAAGACCCGGCGGTCCTGTGAGCGCAGATACGCCACCGAGTCGCCGATGAGCTCGAGGTTTTGGGCCAATGTGATGCCCAACGCCTCGGTGACATGCAAATTCCAGCTTTTGCCGAACAGCGTGATTGTCCCGGTCTCGGCCGCAACCAAGGCCTGAAGATTGGGATCCTTCCGAACCGGCGCGTCGAATCGGCGGGTCGATCCGAACGCCACGATCGTCGCATGCTTGAGCGGCGTCTCTTTCATGATGCGGAAAAATTCGATGTCCTTTGGATTGGCGCCCGGCCAGCCTCCCTCGATGTAGTGCACGCCCAATTCATCTAATTTTTGCGCGACACGAACTTTATCTTCAGCCGAAAAACTCACATCTTCGGCCTGCGCGCCGTCCCTCAGCGTGGTGTCATAGATTTCGAGCGAAGAGACAGTCTGGGTGATAGAAGACGGATGGCCTTCTTGCCCCACGCCTTGTGCGTCTGGTCTTGGGCGTCGTTTTGATGTCTCCCTCACAATGAAGCCTCGTTCAAACCGAACGCGGAATGCAGTGAACGCATCGCCAGTTCCAAATATTTCTCATCGATGACGCAGGAGATTTTGATCTCCGACGTGCTGATCATCATGATGTTGACTCCTTCGCGTGACAACACATCGAACATGCGGGCCGCCACTCCTGAATGTGAGCGCATGCCGACTCCGACCAAGGAGACTTTCGCGATCGATTCGGTGACCGCCACCGACTTGGCGTCGATCTCCTTGGCGATAATCTGCACCAGATCCACGGCCTGACGCAGATCCGCGCGCGGAACCGTAAACGAAATATCCGTCAGCGACGCCTGGCTCACATTCTGAATGATCATGTCCACGTTGACGTGGGCCTCCGCGACGGGCCCGAAAATGCGGGCGGCGATGCCGGGTTTATCGGGCACGCCGATGATGGTCAACTTGGCCTGATTGCGATCCCCGGTGACTCCCGCCACGACCACGCGTTCCATATCCGCATCTTCTTTAGTCACGATCGTCCCCTGCCCTTCCTTGAAACTGGATTGGACTTCCAGCACCACCCCGTATTTGGCGGCGAATTCCACGGAGCGACTTTGCAACACTTTGGCGCCTAAACTGGCCAACTCGAGCATCTCCTCATAGGTCACCCGATTTAAGCGGCGCGCCGAAGGCACAATGTTGGGATCGGCGGTGTACACGCCGTCCACGTCCGTGAAAATGATGCAGCGATCCGCCTGTAGCGCGGCGGCGAGCGCGACCGCGGTGAGGTCCGAGCCGCCACGCCCCAGAGTCGTCACGTCGGAGCGCTCGTTGATTCCCTGAAACCCGGCCACAATCGGGATGACACCTTCAGCCAGCGCTTCCCGAATCCGGTCGGCCGTCACCCGCGCAATGCGGGCCTTCATATGCGTCCCGTCGGTGATGATCCCGACTTGCCGGCCGGTAAACGATCTGGCGTTGACCCCGCGTCCCCGCAGATCCATGGCAAGCAGCGCGATGGTCACCCGTTCTCCCGTGGAGAGCAGCATATCCATCTCGCGCTCATCGGGAGACGATGTCACCTCGTGGGCCAACTTCACCAATCGGTCCGTCTCTCCGCTCATGGCGGAGACCACGACGATCAGGTCATGTCCATCCCTTCGAGCCTTCGCCACTCGTTCGGCCACTCGGTGGATACGCTCGACGTTGCCGACGGAGGTGCCGCCGTATTTCTGAACGATCAAACTCATAGCCCATCAGCGCGGCGTCAGTAGGCGAGCGATTAACTTCGTCGCATCACGAACCCGCCCCTTACCCTTCTCCGCGGCGGATTCCGTGAACCGGCGCGCATCCGTCTTCTGTCCACTGGCACCCTCGGCCAAGAGATACGGAACCGATGTCGGCGTGCCAAGCGGGGTTCCCGGCGCCAGCGTCTGATCGCAGACAAATAGAAGACGATACGCGCCTAGTGTCCCGAGGCTCTCAGCCAACGGGCCGATGATTCTCTGATCGAATTCTTCGATGATCTTGATCTTCGCTTTTGGGTCCGACGCGTGCGCCACATCCGGTGGCACCTGAGCGTGGAGATAGACAAAGTCCTTTTTCCCCAGCTCGCGAACTGCGGTTTCGCCGAGCATCTGATACTCGGACACGTCGCTCTGCCGCAGCATGTCCCGATCCACCGCGTCCAACCCGGCGCTGATGCCGATGCCTCGATGAACATCACTGGCCGATACGATCGATCCCGTCACAGCATAACGTTCCGTCAAACTGATCAGTTGCGGCGCGCGCCCCTGACCCCATAGCCAGACACAATGGGCCGGCTTCAGACCGGCCTCGCGGCGTTGGTCATTGACCGGATGATCGCGCAAGATAATGAGGGACGCATCCATCAGCTTTCTTAAGATATCGGACCCGTCACCCGTGGGGAGAGCGTCCCCAATCGAACGGCCGACAATCTCAGTCGGATCGATACAGATGGAACGCACCTTGCCGTTGACCCAGGCCATGAGATGCCGATGGCCCAATCCGGCATAAAATTGGATCGTCTCGGAGCCAAGCTGCTCGTTGATCGCATCAATCAACTCCCTGGCTTCTTCATTGTCCAGACCTCCTGCCGTCGCGTCATCCATCACGACGGAAGGGCCTAGTTTCTTAATATCCGCTGCCGTGCCCTTTGAAGCATGAGAACGAAGTGTGACCATGTTGCATCGAAAGACGACGTCATGCTCTCCGACGATGACGCCCATGCCGGCCGCTTCAAAGGGAGCAGGCCCCGGGTACGACTTCCGCGGATCATAGCCCAACATGGCCAACGCCGTCACATCGCTGTTGGGCACGAGGCCATCGGCTTGAATCGTCACTGTCGCGACATCGGCGGAGCCCGCGAGCGCATCCAAATTCGGCGTCGCCGCTGCTTGCAGCGGGGTCTTTCCGCCTAAGTCCTGGTGCGGAACGTCCGCGATCCCATCACCATGAAGTAAGACGTATTTCATCGCTTGGCCCCTTATACCTGCAACAACCGCTCAACGGCATCGCGATCGGCTTTGACCGTCCGCGGTGGACGGCACACCCCGATCGCCGTATCGGCATCCTTTAATCCGTGTCCCGTCAGCGTGCACACAACGCTCTGACCTTCCTGAAACAGGCCGCGCTTGTGCATTTTGATGACCCCCGCGACCGAGGCGGCGGATGCCGGCTCGCAAAAAACTCCCTCTTCGGCGGCCACGAATCCATACGCCTGAAGGATTTCTTCGTCGGTCACCATATCGATGTGGCCGGAGGATTCTTCCACCGCGCGAAGGGCCGGTTGCCAGCTGGCCGGATTCCCGATTCGGATGGCGGTCGCCACGGTCTGCGGATCCTGTACCACCTGACCGAGGACGATCGGCGCCGCGCCGGCCGCTTGAAATCCGAACATGCGAGGCAGCTGCGCAATCTGGCCCGCCGCCCGGTACTCGGCATAGCCGCGCCAATAGGCGGTGATGTTCCCGGCATTCCCAACCGGCAGCACGTGGAAAGACGGCGCGAAGCCCAGTTGGTCGCAGACTTCCATGGCTGCCGTCTTCTGCCCTTCGATCCGGAAGGGATTGATGGAATTGACCAGTTCAATATGATGTGCGGACGCCAAATCTTTCACGATCGTCAACGCTTGATCGAAATTGCCTTCGATCTGAATGACTGTCGCGCGATGCATCATGGATTGCGAAAGCTTGCCCAGCGCAATTTTTCCGACCGGGATCAACACGTAAACCGCCAGACCGGCTCTGGCGCCGTATGCCGCGGCGGACGCCGATGTATTGCCCGTGGAGGCGCAGATAATCGCGCGTGCGCCTGACTCCAATGCCTTCGAGATCGCGAGCGTCATGCCCCGGTCTTTAAATGAGCCGGTGGGATTGGCCCCCTCGAATTTCAAATACAGCTCAATACCGGGAGCAATTTTGCGGGCGAGACCCGGAGCATGGATTAAGGGCGTCTGCCCTTCCCCCAAGGTCACGACGGGGGTTCGATCCGTCACTGGAAGGAACTTACGATACTCTTCGATTATTCCGCGCCAGCGGATCATGGGAGATGCATCCCGTCCTGATGATACCGGCGACCAAAAGGGCACATTACTCGTCGTGCCCCTCGACGCGGATTAACGTGGTGGGCTCCGAAATGAACGCCATGCGGTTGATATCCCGAAGCGCGGCCTGTACATGTCGCTCAGTGGCCGTATGGGTCATGATGACGACGGGCACCGTCTGCCCCTCCTTGCGACCCTTTTGCAGGACTGATGAAATGCTGATGCCATGTTGTCCCAACACGCCGGACATCTGCGACAGCACGCCCGGCCGATCCACCACCATGAACCGCAAATAATACAAAGACGAAATCTCCTCCATCGGCCGGATCCGCAACGGGCGACGTTGATCCCGCTGGAAAGAGGCGGGCGGCACACGGCCGGACGAGCCGGTGAGAAGATTGCGCGCGATGTCGATCACGTCGCTGACCACCGCACTGGCGGTCGGCAGCGATCCGGCTCCCCGACCATAGAGCACAATATCCTCAACCGCATCTCCCACCAGTTGGATGGCATTGTACACCCCGTCAACCTGCGCGACCGGTGAGTCGGAGGGAATCATGGTGGGGTGGACCCTCGCCTCGATCTCATGGTCCAAGAACTTCGCAATGCCAAGCAACTTGACCGTGTACCCGAATTCTCGCGCATAGGCGATATCAAGCGGTGTCAGATGCGTGATACCTTCGGTGTAGACTTCTTTGAAATTTACGGGCGTGCCGTAGGCCAGCGTGACCATGATGGACAATTTATGGGCCGAATCGATGCCGGCCACATCAAAGGTGGGATCCGCCTCCGCATACCCGGCGCGTTGCGCGTCCGCCAGCACGTCGGCAAAACTGTGCCCTTCTCGCGTCATGCGACTGAGGATGTAATTCGAAGTGCCGTTGATAATGCCATACATGGAACGGATAGTATTGGCAGCCAATCCCTGCGTCAGCGCGCGGATGACCGGAATGCCGCCCCCGACGCTCGCCTCGAACCCCAGATCGACGCGATGGCGCGCCGCGGCTTCAAAAAGCTCTTCGCCGTGAACGGCGAGCAGGGCCTTGTTCGCGGTGACCACCTGCTTCCCTTTCGCCATCGCCTCGAGGATAACCTGCTTGGCCGGATCGTACCCGCCCATCAGTTCCAACACGATGTCGATCGACGGATCGTTCAGCACGGCTCGAAAATCGTCGGTCAGCGCGCCCGGTGGTAAGGACACTCCGCGATCCCGCGCCGTGTCCAGATCGGCCACGCGGGCCAAGGTCACCGGAACGCCGACTCGGCGCCGGATGAGCGCGGCATTGTCGATCAGCACGTTCGCCACGCCGGTGCCCACCGTCCCGAATCCGACGAGGCCCACCGAGACCGAAGATTTCATCGCTTCGTCCCGTCCAGCTTCATCCCAGCTTCAACGACTTCTTGATGCCGCGTACTGCCTGGCGCGTCCGGTGTTCGTTCTCCACCAGCGCAAACCGGACATATTCGTCGCCGCCTTCGCCGAACCCGATTCCCGGAGAGACGGCCACCTTTGCTTCCTGAAGGAGCATTTTTGAAAAATCCAACGATCCCATCCCCCGGTAAGGGGCTGGGATTCGAGCCCAGACAAACATCGTGGCCCTGGGTTTGTCCACCGTCCATCCGATACGATTTAGCCCGCCCACCAGCACATCGCGGCGGCGTTGATACCGGTTGACGGTCTCCTTCACGCAGTCCTGCGATCCGTTCAACGCAATGATACTGGCAATCTGCACCGGCTGAAAGATGCCGTAATCGAGATAGCTCTTGATCTTCGCCAACGCGCCGATGACGTGCCGATTGCCGACGCAAAAGCCGACCCGCCACCCCGGCATGTTGTAACTCTTCGAGAGCGTGTAAAACTCCACGCCGATGTCCTTGGCTTCGGGCACTTGCAGCAAGCTCGGGGCGCGATACCCGTCGAACACCAGATCGGCGTAGGCCAGATCATGGATGACAATGACGTTGTGCTCCTTGGCGAAAGCGACCACCTTCTTGAAGAACTCCAGATCGACGACCGCCGTGGTGGGATTGTGGGGGAAATTAATGACCAGGATGCGGGGCCTGGGCAAGGTTTGCCGATAGACCCGCATGAGGTCGTCGAAAAAGTCGCTGTCATGACGGAGTTCGATGCCCCGGACTTCTCCGCCGGCGATGATCACGCTATACATGTGAATGGGGTAGGTTGGTGTAGGGGTCAACACTACATCACCGGGACCGATCATCGCCAGCGCCAAATGGGCGATCCCTTCTTTGGAGCCAATGGTGACGATGGCCTCGGTCTCGGGATCCAAGTCGACATCATATCGGCGTTTATACCAGGCCGTGATGGCATGCCGAAGCTTGGTGATGCCTTTGGATGCGGAATAGCGATGGTTCTTGCTGTTCCGCGCGACCTCGATCAATTTCTCCACGATATGGGGCGGCGTCGGCTGATCTGGATTGCCCATGCCGAAATCGATAATGTCTTCTCCGCGATGTCGCGCCTCAAGCTTCAGGGCTTGAACCTGCGCGAACACGTACGGCGGAAGCCGCTTGATACGGTAAAATCCTTCCACATTCGCCTCTGTAATTGTTGGGCGTGCGCCCGCGGATGGTGTCGCCATCAACGAAGAAGGCTCAATTCTAATGCACGCTTGGAAGGCAGTCAATTTTATTTCAAGGGGAAAATAACGCCCCCTGTTCGTTTGCCGAAGCTTGCGGGATCCGGATCGCGGCGGGCTGATCTTGGCGTCAACACACCGATCCGCCGTTTCTCTTCCCTTGTCACTCAAGCGCTATTTTGCCATAATGCCCCCCTAACCTTCCGCACGTTCAGCATTCGTGAGGGACCATGGCGAGATTAGGCGTCAATATTGATCACATTGCGACGCTTCGCCAGGCGAGAGGCGGGATCGAACCGGACCCGATTGCCGCCGCGGTGCTCGTTGAATTGGCGGGGGCAGACGGCTTGGTCGTGCATTTACGCGAGGATCGCCGGCACATTCAGGACCGCGACCTCACTCTTCTGCGCCAAATGATTCAAACGAAATTGGATCTGGAATTGGCGGCTGAGGAGTCCATGATCAAGTTCGCGTTGACGGTCAAACCGCACCTGGTGACCCTCGTCCCCGAACGGCGTCAAGAATTGACGACGGAAGGCGGTCTCGATGTGGCGGCGCAACGGGACCGCATTAAAGCGTTTGTCGATCTGTTGCATGACGGCGGCATTCCGGTCAGCCTGTTCATTGAGCCGGCTCTCGATCAGGTGAAGGCCGCCCATAAGATCGCGGCCGATTATGTCGAGCTCCATACCGGGCGGTATGCCAATGCTCGGCTCCTCAAAGAGGAGGAAGCAGCATTGGAAGCCATCGCGCAAGCCGCCAAATTGGCCTACAAACTGGGCATCGGCGTCAATGCGGGGCACGGGCTGACGTATCGGAACATCAAACGACTGACGCAGATTTCCGAAATCGTCGAATTCAATATCGGTCACAGTATCATCGCTCGTGCCGTCCTGGTGGGCCTGGAACGCGCCGTGCGCGAGATGAAGCAACTCGTGAGTTGAGGGCCGCGACGATGGCGATCATCGGCATCGGCGTGGACCTTGTGAAAATCTCCCGAATCCGGACGCTCGCAGAGCGATGGCACGATCGCTTCCTGCACCGGCTCTACACTGAAGAGGAGCGCCGGCTGTCGTCCCATCGCGCCTCTCCCTATCCCTTTCTCGCCGGGCGATTCGCCGCAAAAGAGGCTCTACTCAAAGCGCTGGGCATCGGCTGGTCCGCCGGCGTGCGCTGGATTGATATCCAAGTGCTTAACGATGGGGCCGGCCG
>DATFCE010000407.1:0-4786 GCA_035253365.1 Nitrospiraceae bacterium | reverse complement strand
AATAGCGTGCCGTCCTTGGCGCGGTGCCGGAATTCGCCCCGGTACGCAAGTCCACGGCGATTCGACGAGAACGCGCCGATCAGGCGCGAATGATCGTCGACGGGGTGAAGGTCGTGAATCGTTAAGGCCAGAAATTCCTCCGGTGTGTACCCGTAACGCCGGACGGCCGCATCATTGACTTCCAAAAATCGAAGGGTTTCCAGATCGAACACCCACATCGGCAAAGGATGCGCCTGAAACAGGAATCGGAATCGATCCATGCCGGCGCGCCGGCTGTCGTCGGCCCGTGCCGTCCGCGTCATGTCGCGAAAGAGCCATCGAAGGCCGTCTACCTTGCCGGTTGCATCTTTGGTGCAATTGCACGCCACCGACACGGATACAGAAAGGGCGCCGCGCGGCTGCAATCGGGACATCCACGCGATCATGCTTTCCCGTTTTCCATGCTGAAATTCAGACAGACAGGCGCGGAAGATCGGCCGATCTGTCTCCGCGACGAATTCGGTCAAGGCTTGACCTGTCAAATGCGATCGCTCCACGCGAAGCAGGTTGGCGGCGACATGGTTGGCTTCCGCAATCACACCCAGGCCATCGGTCACGACATACCCGTCAGGCGCAAAGTCGAAGAGCTCCTGATACCGGCGTCGTTCCTTGTCCAGTTGCCGTTGCGTCTCCTCTAAGATCTCGCGCTGGTCATGCAGCTCTTGCTCGGCCGCCATCAGCTCTTTGAGGCCGGTCTCCAATTCCGCAAGGGCATCCGAGAGCGCCTGCGACGGCGGTTCGAGGTCACGGCGGCGGGCCAATGCTTTCACGCGTTCCGCAAATGCCGCCGTCACGGCGCTCACGTGCATGGCCGACGCCTCGGCACCCGACATGCCTGTGTGGATGAATAGAAGGAGTTCTGCATGGCGTGTCGGCCAAGCTAATCAAGCCAAATCAATTATGCAAGTCGCAATCTCGACTACGCATTTAAGCGGGGCCGTGCAAGACAAAGGAATGCGTAATCCGATCACTGATAGCGGTGGAACCAGGGGCCGTCTAAGGTACCAGAAGGATTTGTTGATTTGGTGATCTGGTGATTTGTCGATTGACGGAAACCTGATTGGCCGAATCTGCAATTATCAAATCATCAGATCACCAGTTTACCTCCCCATCGGATTGGACTTGGAAATCAACAAATCCACAAATCATGAAATCAACAAATAACCATGTTGGGGTTCCCATGCATACCGACACACACCAATTGAGCCAACAGATGAAAGATTGCATCGAGGCCTGCTGGGCATGCGCTCAAATTTGCAATACGTGCAGCGACGACATGATCGGCATGGACCATAAAGGCGATACGCAACTTATGGAACGCTGTATTCGACTCTGCCGAGAGTGCGCCGATATTTGCGTGATGTCGGCTCAGTGGATGAGCCGGATGTCGCCGGTGTCGGCGCCACTGTGCCGCCTCTGCGCCGAAGTGTGCGACCTGTGCGCCGAGGCCTGCGAACAACATGCGCCGCACCATGCCTTGTGCGGCCCATGCGCGCAAGAGTGTCGGCAGTGCGCCGATCGGTGCCGTAGCATGGCATCCGAGGCGAAGGCGGCGTAAAAGAATTTGGTGATTTGGCGATCTGGAGATCTGGTGCTTTAAGAAAACTCTGCAATCGCCAATTCACCAATTCACCAGATCACCAAATGAACCGGGGGTACCTATGAACAAAGAGGTCGCGTTGATGGGCGGCGCCGGCGTGGGCGCCGGCTTGATGTATTTGTTCGATCCGGATCGAGGCAAACGGCGGCGCGCGGTCGTGCGCGAGAAGGCGGCCAGCACCGCCCGCCAGACCGGCGAGGCGGCCGGAACGGCCGCACGCGATGTTCGGAATCGAACGGTGGGCCTGGTCGCGCGCATGAGATCGTGGATGGCTCCCGACGCGCCGGTCGGCGACGAGGTCTTGGTGGAGCGCGTTCGATCGAAACTTGGCATGATCGTCCGGCATCCCCGGTCGATCGACGTGACCGTTCGCAACGGATGCGTCGCGTTGAGCGGGCCGGTGCTCGCCGACGAAGTGGATCACCTGCTGGGAATCGTCTCTCGGATCGCCGGGATCAGACGCGTGGAGAATCGTTTGGACGTTCATGAGGACGCCGACGGCGTTTCAGGCCTGCAAGGAAGTTCTGAACGGCCTCCGGCGGCTGCGCGGTTCGAGTTGATGCAGGTGAACTGGTCCCCGGCCTGGCGGTTGTGGGCGGGAGTGTCGGGCGGTCTGTTGGCCATCTACGGAAGTCGCAGGCGGACCGCCTTGGGCGCGGGAATGGCCGCCGCCGGTCTGGCGCTGCTCGCGCGCGGGGTGACGAATCGGGAGTTCACGCGCCTTCTCGACATTGGCCCCGGAGGCGATGAGTGGTGGGAACGCCGGCGTCAACACCGGCGCGACAGGCGCGTGTCCGGCCGCCGCCGGCTGGATACCATATCGCGCAAGCGGCTCAAGGATGTCATGACGCGCCACGTCGAGGTGATCGCCCCCGATGCGTCGCTTGAAGAGGCCGCGGAAAAAATGAAGACCCTCGATGTGGGAGCCATTCCGGTCTGCGATGGAGATCGCCTGCTGGGTATGCTCACGGATCGCGACATTGTGGTCCGCGTGGTCGGCGAAAAACGTGATCCGAAGACGGTCGCGGTCCGCGACGCCATGACGCCGAATGTCATGTACGGATTCGAAAGGGATAACGTTGAGGAAGCCGCGATGCTGATGGTGGAGAACCGCATTCGCAGACTAGTGGTGCTCGATCGCGAAAAGCGGCTCGTCGGCATTGTGTCCTTGGGCGATCTCGCGGTCCATACGCAGGACACTCAACTCAGCGGAGAAGTGTTGGAGTATGTGTCGGAACCGGCACAACCGAAACTGTAAGGAGATGTTGAAAACGGCCTCCAACTTTGTTCTCGGGTCGAAAAAGTCCTCCAACGTAGCCCAGAGGCTACGCCTCCGGCTTTTTCTTCCTGCGGCCTCGTTGGAATGCCGTTTTGAACATCTCCAATTAGCCCTCCACCATGAGGTTGATGCGGAAGGTCTGGCAATAAAGGGAGGAAGAACTCGATGAAAGCGGTAGTTTTCTATGGCGTCGGCGATATTCGTCTCGCGGAGAAACCGGAGCCGAAGATTCAGAACCGGACGGACGCGATTGTGCGGCTCACGGCGAGCGCCATTTGCGGAACGGATCTGCATATGGTGCGCGGCACGCTGCCCGGCATGGAGCCCGGCACGATCCTTGGCCATGAAGGCGTGGGAATCGTCGAAGAGCTGGGACCGGATGTGCGAAACCTCAAAGCCGGGGATCGGGTGGTGATCCCGTCTACTATCGCGTGCGGCTCATGCTCGTACTGCCGGGCCGGCTATCATGCCCAGTGCGACCATGCCAATCCCAACGGACCACGCGCAGGGACCGCTTTCTTCGGTGGGCCGAAACCCTCGGGTCCTTTTCAAGGTCTCCAAGCCGAGAAGGCGCGGGTGCCATTTGCGAACGTGGGCCTGGTGAAGATTCCTCACGGTGTGACGGACGATCAGGCCATCTTGATCTCCGATATTTTCCCGACCGGGTACTTCGGTGCCGAGTTGGCGGAGATTCAACCGGGCGATACGGTCGTTGTCTTTGGATGCGGTCCCGTCGGGCAAATGGCGATGGTGAGTGCACAGCTTCGAGGCGCGGGTCGGGTGCTGGCGGTGGATACGATCCCATCGCGGCTGGAGATGGCCCAAGGGCAGGGCGCCGAGATCATCGATTTCAATGCGGAAGACCCCGTTGAGATGATTGTCCGCCTCACCGGCGGAATCGGGGCCGATCGCGCGATCGATGCGGTCGGCGTGGATGCGACGCAACCGCACGGCGGTCCTGCCGCCTCGGAAAGCAAAGAGCAGACTTCCCGCTTTCAGAAAGAAGCGCAGGAGGTCGCGCCGAAAACCAAACCGCGCGGGGATAACTGGCATCCGGGCGATGCGCCATCGCAGGCGCTTATGTGGGCCACGGAGGCGTTGGCTAAAGCCGGCACGCTGTCCATCATCGGTGTCTATCCGCAGACTGCCCGCTCATTTCCGATCGGCGCGGCAATGAATAAGAATCTGACGATCAAGATGGGGAATTGCCATCATCGGAAATATATTCCCATGCTGCTGGATCTTGTCCGTAGCGGAGTCGTCGATCCTGCCAAGATTCTGACCCAAAGCGAGCCTATGCAGTCGGTGATCGATGCGTACAAGGCGTTTGATACTCGGCAACCGGGATGGATGAAGGTCAAGCTCGAGCCGGCGGCGGAAACAGTAGCAGGTTAAGGCCGAGGTTGAGGCTAAGGGAAGGATTCATAGATTTCGTCCGAACCGTGACCTTAGCCTCAGCCTGAACCTCTCTTCATAGGAAGGAGCTACTCATGCCTGAAAAGCAGACATTGCGCCGCGCTCGCAAAAAGAAGCGCGAAGGAAAAGCTCCAAGCACGCAAGCAGGTGAATTTGTCCGCGAAGAAATGCATCACATTCGTGAAGGCAAGCACGGCGCGAAGTCAAAAAAACAGGCTGTGGCGATTGGACTCTCAAAAGCCCGGCGCGCGGGTGTGAGGCTTAAGCCGCCGAAGAAGGGACAGACCTCCGCGGCGACCAGGCGAAAAGCCGGGCAGGATTCCCGCAAAGGGCAAAGCCGCCGGACGCACACTACATCCCGGTCTTCCGACGCCATCACATCCACTTCCGACGCCATCACATCCACCAAGTCCCAGGCACGCCGAGACGTGCCCCTTCCCAAACGCAACAGG
>DATFCE010000406.1:0-4706 GCA_035253365.1 Nitrospiraceae bacterium | reverse complement strand
CGGAAACCTTTATTTTTCACCGCTTCTAAAAACGGCCGCTGAGGGTGGAAAGCCAAGTAGTATCTGAACGGATAACGTGCTCGACAAAACGATACATGGGTAGATTCTTGATCTACCCGGGGATGCGGCGTGGCATGTATGAGTCACTGCACGTTCACAGATGCGACTTCTCCGATACCATCATGCATTGCCGCATGATATGTTCAAGGCATGGAGCGCAAATCTCCGAGGCAACAGTCACGGTCTGCGGCTGAATTTATACCACCGGCACGAAGCCTCTCAAACCTGCAGGATGCCGCGGCGTCATGCACGGGCTGCGACCTGTATCAACGCGCGACGCAAACAGTCTTTGGTGAAGGACCGCAGACAGCCGATATCATCTTTGTGGGAGAGCAGCCCGGCGATCAGGAAGATGTGCAGGGCCATCCGTTCGTCGGACCGGCAGGCCGCATGCTGGATAAGGCGTTGGAAGAAGTCGGCATTACGCGCAGGCAAACCTACGTCACCAATGCCGTCAAACACTTCAAATGGGAACCGCAAGGCAAGCGCCGCAAACACAAGCGGCCATCAGCGGCGGAAATGGCGGCGTGCCGGCCCTGGCTAGCAGCGGAGGTGGATCTGATTCGTCCGAAAATCCTGGTCTGTTTGGGCGCCACGGCAGCCCAATCAGTCTTGGGCCGAACCGTACGCATAGGGGAAGAACGCGGCAAGTTTTACAAGACCGACTTGGCGCCTGAGATTTTCATCACCATTCATCCCTCTTCTCTCCTGCGCCATCCGACACGGGAGCAGCAGGAAGAGGAATATCGGCGGTTTGTCGGCGACCTTCGCCTGGTTCGCCACAAGCTTCACGAGCCTTCCTAACGCGCGGGACCCTATGACGCCCCCTTCCAACCACGACCTTCACGGTAACGTACCGGATACGTCGGAGACATGCCTGCTCATCATCGACATGATCAACCAATTTTCCTTCCCGGGCGCCGATGCCATGCTGCCGCCTGCCATGGAAGCCGCGAAGCGCATCGCCGATTTGAAACGCGGCGCCAAGGCATCCGGCGTGCCGGTGATCTACGTCAATGACAATTTCGGGAAGTGGCAATACGACTTCAAAAAGCTGATTGGTCATTGTCTCAAAGAGAACTGCCAAGGAAAGGTCATCGTCGAGCTGCTCTGCCCGGACGACGATGACTATTTCGTGCTCAAACCGAAACATTCGGGATTCTTTTCGACTCCCCTTGATCTCCTCCTGAAATTTCTCAAAGCACGGCGTCTGATTCTCACCGGCATCGCGGGCAATAGTTGTGTCCTCGTCACGGCCAACGACGCCTACATGCGGGATTTCGAATTAGTCGTTCCCGCCGATTGCGTGGTTTCCCTCGATCAAGAAGATAACAGGTCGGCGTTGGAGCAGATGAGGAAGATGCTGAAAGCCGATATCCGACCATCGATCTATGTGAATTTCCATCGCATGGCGAAAGAACAGCCTTAGCATCGGCCATGGCATTTTCCGTCCCGCTTGTACGACTACCTCGAATCTGATAGACCTAGCCGGCTTCGGCACCCAGAACCCGATGAGGTACCCACGTCTTGATCCCACGGCAACAAGACGCGCCCCCCACGCGAATCCGATGGCGCATGGCGGCGCTGCTCTTTTCTATCAGCGTCGTGACCTATATTGATCGCGTCAACATCTCGGTCACCGCGCGTCAGATGATGCCGGCCCTCGGTCTCACGGATGTGCAGATGGGGCAGGTCTTCTCCGCGTTCGTGTTCGGCTATGCCATCTGCCAGATTCCCGGCGGATGGCTCGGAGATCAGTGGGGTGCCCGGCGGGTGCTGACATTGGCCGTGATCTGGTGGTCGCTATTTACTGCATTGACCGCCGTCGCCGCCATTCTGCCCGTCACCGCTCTGGTTGGCGTGCTGGGAGGACTCATACTGATTCGATTCCTAGTAGGCGTCGGCGAAGCGGCCGCCCTGCCCAACTTTAATCGCACAGTCGCCAATTGGTTGGCGCCTCATGAACGCGGACTCGGCATCGGCATTGCGATCGGCGGCATTGGGATCGGATCGGCTGTCACCCCTCCCATCACGGCATGGATCATGGTGAACTTCGGTTGGCAAACGGCTTTCTACGCGGCATCCGTGCTCGGCCTTATCATTGCCGCAGTGTGGTATCTCTATGCGACCGATCGACCATCGGACCATCCTCACGTGAACGCCGCCGAAGTGGCGCTGATCAAAGGATCATCAGGCCACGGCGTTCGCGAGAAGGCCGCAACCTCCACGGCGCCACCATGGCGACGGTTCGCGCGAACCCCGACTATCTGGTGGTTGGTGCTGAGCTATAGCTGTCTCGGGTACATCGCCGCCTTTTACCTCTTTTGGTTTTATCTCTACCTGGTGAACGTGGCCGGATTCAGCGTACTGCGGGGAGCCTTCTTTGCTTCAAGCCCTTTTGTGGCGATCACGCTGTTTTGTCCGCTCGGCGGGTGGGTCACCGATTGGCTGGCGACGAAGCGCGGTATCAATACTGGACGGACTTCCGTCGGCATGGCGGGCATGTTGCTCGCTTCGCTGTCGATCGTCTTCGGCGCGATTTCAGAAGTTCCGTGGGTGGCCATTACATTATTGTCGCTGGGCGCCGGATGGCTCTATTTCACGGTCGGCGCGTATTGGGCGTCGACCGTCGATCTTTCAAAAACGCATGCCGGCACGCTGTCGGGACTGATGAATACCGGCGCGAACTTGGGCGGAAGCCTGTCGCCTACACTGACCCCATGGCTGGCCGATCATGTCGGATGGCCGGCTGCGTTGACCGCAGCGGCGGCCATTGCGATGGTAGGCGGACTGATGTGGATGAAAATAAAACCCGGTAATGGGCTCGCCGCAGTCCCTTCAAGGAAAGGGATCGTTGATGCCTGATGCCCCTTGCCTCTAATCCATTGCCCTGTTAGATTCGAGCAACCATGATCATGAAATTTGAGAAGAAAAATCCACGGGCCGTGATCTCGACGAAGCTCGGCGACATGCTGCTCAAGTTCTATCCGGAAGATGCGCCGCGGCACGTCGAGAACTTCATCAACCTGGCCAAAATGGGATTTTACAACGGCACGACCTTTCATCGGGTGATTCCCGGCTTCATGATCCAGGGGGGCGATCCGCTCAGCAAGACGCCGGATCGATCACTGCATGGAACGGGGGGACCGGGATTTGGATTACCGCCGGAACCCAATGACCGACCCCACAAGCGCGGCGCCATTTCCATGGCGAAATTACCACGTGAAAGCAACAGCACGCGCGACTTCACCGACAGCGGCTCGCAGTTCTTTATCTGTGTAGTAGACGCCAGCGGCCTGGACCGACGCTATACGGTGTTTGGAGAGATCATCCGCGGGATGGAAGTGGCCGACAAGATCGTGGCGATGGAGCGCGATGAGCGCGACAATCCGCTACAGCCGGTGGAAATGACGATTACGGTGAAGGAGTGAAGTCAGCCATCCCTCACCGCTTACTTAAGAATCCAACCAAGGTTGAGGGTGAGATCAGGAAAGAGCGGGGAGGAAATTCAATCCGGACGAACGCCTAATGTGAGCCGACTGAGTTCGATGGTTTCTTGTTCACTCGCGTGCCCATCGAATTTCGCCTTCCCCCTTCTCGCCGAGTGCCTGACGTAAGAGAGCCAACAGCTCCCTGGTGGCGCCCGCTTGTGCCAGCATATCAAGCGTCTCCCCATTCACATAATAGTCTTGATCCTCGCCCGACTCTTCCTCCAGTTGGTCAATGAGAACTTGCAATTGTTCTTGGGTGGTAGCTCCCAAGAGCTTGTTCGTCTTGTTGTCGTAAATGTTGATCATTGTCTCACCTCGAGTCCCCTCATCTAGAAGAACGCCATGCTGCAGTACGTCACCGTCGAATTGAATTGATCCGTCACGCCCCGGTCGTATCGGAGCACCTGTCCCTTTTCCGCCTGAATGAGCCTGAGCAAGGTATAAATCGCCGCGAACCCGGAGATGCGGCGCGCATCCCCTTCCTTCTGGATGAACTTCGCGAACCCTTCCGCATCGAGATTTTCAACGTACTTAAGCATCTCGAGATCGGCTTGCATACATTTATGAAATGAATAATCCGTCGGCGGCTTGTTGTCCCCATATCGCATGCCGATATGGGCGAGCTCCACGCTCGCGATGAGGCAGGCTTCGCTTCCTGAGTCGGCGAGAGCGGTCTTGAGCGAGTGCAGAAAGAGATCGATCTTCCCGGCCAGTTCCGGATCCGACAGGGAAGCGGGTGTGAACGCACAGAGGATGGGCACGAGGCGAAATGCCGTGGCGGTTCCGCGAGCATGCTGCAGGAACGGCAATTGAAATTCTATCGCATGTTCGTTGCGATGCGCCACATCTTCATCAAAGAACACCGCCCCGCCAGCGTGACGAAATCGATTCAGCAGGTCTCGATCGGTCGGCACGACGCCCAACGGCGACTGGAAATTCTTATCCGTCACTGCGAACCCGTTGTGCAGGCCCGTGTGGCAGGTGCCCAGCACGATGAACACGTCCGGCGTCCGGGCCTCTTTCAGTTCCTTATACGCCCAGGCATAGATCGGCCCGCCTTGGCGAACATCGTAGTGCGGAGCCACCAGACCTTTCAGCTTCTTGCCCTGGTTCTCCGACGGCCGAAAGTCCGGGCCCTCCTTCGACGTGAAGAAT
>DATFCE010000405.1:0-2390 GCA_035253365.1 Nitrospiraceae bacterium | reverse complement strand
GCGCTCTTGGCGCGCGGACATCTCCTGCTCGAAGACGTACCGGGAGTCGGAAAAACGACGCTCGCCCATAGTCTTGCACGATCCCTGGATTGCTCCTTCAAGCGCATTCAGTTCACGAGCGATCTGCTTCCGTCCGATATCGTGGGGGTCTCGATATTCAATCGCCAAAAGCAGGCCTTTGAATTCATGCCGGGCCCGATTTTCGCCAACATCGTCCTCGCGGATGAGATCAATCGGACGACACCGAAGACGCAGAGCAGCCTTTTGGAAGCGATGAGCGAAGCGCAGATTTCGTTCGACAATAAGACCTATCCTTTGACTCAGCCCTTCATGGTCATCGCGACGCAGAATCCCGCCGAATACCATGGCACGTTCCCCCTGCCGGAGTCGCAGCTCGATCGGTTCTTAATGCGGCTTCGCATCGGCTATCCCTCGCCGGAAGAAGAAAAAAAAGTCCTCGACCGACCGCAATCGCTCCACCCGGCCGAGGAACTCCAACCGCTGCTGACGGCGCAGGATGTCCTTCTGCTCCAGGAGCGAGTCGACCATGTGCTCATGGAGGACAGCATCACGGACTATCTCTTGGCCATCGTCCAAAGCACAAGGCAGTCGGACCTCTTGTCATTGGGGGTGAGTACCAGGGGAGCGTTGGCCTTGAGCCGGGCCGCCAAAGCTTTGGCACTCGTCCGCGGCCGGACCTATTGTCTGCCGGACGACATCAAGGAGCTGGCTCCCATCGTGCTGTCCCACCGCATTATGGTGGCCCGCGCGCAAGGGTTGAGCCCGCGAAGTTTCGAGCAAGCCGAGCGGATCATTCAGGATCTGATCGACACGATTCCCGTCCCTGTGTAAGTCTTCCCCCGAAGACGGGCTTCCGACGGGGACTGGTGGTGCATGCCGTTTCAATACCCTTCCCTGGCCCAACGGTTGGTTCGCCGGCGCTCGACGCGCATCACATCCGAGGGCGTTCAATTCCTGCTGTTCACGCTCGCGATCGGCGTCGCCGCGATCAATACCGGCAACAATCTCTTCTATCTGTTGCTCGCGATGATGCTGAGCCTCATTTTGATCTCGGGAATCGTGGCGGAACACTCCTTGCGGCGGTTGGAATTCCACCGTCATCTTCCCGATCATCTCATGGTGAATGAACCGGCCGACGCCACGCTGGTCGTGAAGAACAGTAAGTCCCGGTTCCCGAGCTTTTCATTGAGGCTGTCCGACGTCAGCGACGGCCGGGAACTGGGTCAAGGTCTTGAGATTCACCAACTCCTTCCGGGCGGGAGCCGGTTGCTGCCGTATCAGCTCGTTGCGCCGCGGCGCGGCCGCCTTCAATTGGACGGGATCCGCGTCGGGACGGAGTTTCCGTTCGGCCTCTTCATGAAACGAGCGTTCTATCCGCTGAGTGAAACGGTCATCGTGTGCCCGCAGCTCAAGCCGGTCAATGAGAGATTGTTGCAGGGTCTGCTCACCGCCGGCACAGAACTCAGCGTTCACCGCCGGGGACACGGCAACGATTTGTACAACCTTCGCCTGTATCAAGCCGGAGATGACTCTCGAAAGATTCACTGGCCGACGACGGCGCGAACGTCTCAGTTGACGGTCCGAGAAACGGAGGCTGAAGACCAACGCCGTGCCGTCGTGTATGTCTCGACCGTCGCCCCGGCGAGCCACGATGCCCTATTTGAACAGGCGCTGTCCATTGCGGCCTCCATCATTCGCCTCTTGGCGCAACGAGGGTATCTTCTTCAGTTGGTCGTCGGAACCTCTCGCTCGGGATTCGGCCAAGGCGACCTCCACTTTTTGGAACTTCTTCGCATGCTCGCTCTCTGCGAACGGCACTCCCCTCATGGGGAATCCATCGTGCAGGAGACCCAGCCCGGAGAGCCGTTGGATGCTCAAGGAGGAACGATGATTGTGGTGCAATCCTGGCTGGGACCGGAGGATACCGAGCCGAGCCACCCCACCATTATGATCGACGGAGCCGTCATCGCCGGAGCGTCGCATGCCGTTTGATCAGGCCCTACGATTCGCGTCGATTTGGCTGGCCGCCACCTCCTTCATCGGACTGACGCTCGGGGCCGGTCTGCCGGGATGGTTGGCTGCGCTGACCGGGGCGGCCCTGATCGTGGCGTTCGTGCGGAACGGAGGGGGCAAATCTGCGGAGCGGTTGGCGTCGTTTCCCTCAATGTCACCCGCCGCATGGAATCTGCTCGTGATCGTCGGCTTCCTTGGATTCTGGGTGGATATGTTGTGGGTCTCAGGCGAGCTCCTTCCGGCGGGCATTCACTTCCTCATGGTCCTCCTGATCATCAAACTGTTCAATCTCAAGCTTCGCCGCGACTATTTGCATCTCTATGCCATCAGTCTCGTGGCGATCCTGACCTCCGGGT
>DATFCE010000404.1:0-5304 GCA_035253365.1 Nitrospiraceae bacterium | reverse complement strand
GCTTCCCTGGAGAGTCATGCGAACGATCTCTCCTTCAACCAATTCCAGCCGCTCTTCCGGATGGAAAAAGCCTTCAGCCGCCAGTCGCTCGTATTCCTGGCGGGTCCAACGACGGAGCGCAACGGCATGGGCAGACATGGTGGTGACCTCGTTCAATAACCGCGAAGTGTGCCAATGATGATGATGACAAAGTTACAAGGCACTTAAAATCCATGCTCTCGCAGTGCCTTCAATTAATTGGTTGTACGTTAAAGCAGTGACAGGCCAGGGTTAATATTCGCAACTCTTGGAGAGTGGTACACCGTGCCGGCAGAGAACCCTACCACCCGCTCTTCTTCGGCGAGCGTTTTACCGTACTGGTCGCGGTGGAGACCTCCGTTCTAGCGGACTCCACGTTGATCGCTGCTTTCCATCTGTCACCATGAGAGGCGGGTTTGCGGTTCTATCCTGGACATTGCTATGTTTCGTTCTCGCCATGCAATCAAGTCAACGCTCGCGCTGGTTGCGCTCGGAGGTGTTTGATCCTGAACGGGGGACTCAATACGAGGCCGGCGTGAAAACCGCGCTCGTACCCGACCGCTTGGTCGCGACGCTGGCTTTTTATCACATTAAGAAGAAGAACGTGTTGACGACCGATCCGACGAATTTTCTCTTTTCCGTCCAAACCGGCGAGCAACGCAGCCAGGGCGTGGAATTCGATATTACGGCCAACCTGGCGCGCGGCTGGAATCTGATTGCGTCCTATGCTTATACCGATGCGCGGTTGACAGGGACAATACGTTTGCGATCGGGAACCGTTTGCCCAATATCGCGCATCATTTCGGCAGTCTCTGGACGACGTATGAGATGTATGACGGCCGATTGAAGGGCTTTGGCGCGGGAGTCGGTGTCTTTGCCGCAGGAAAGCGCGCCGGTGATCTCAATAACAGCTTTGAACTGCCGGGATACGTTCGCGTTGACGCGGCTCTATACTACAGGAAGCCGGAAGTGTTTTCGCGGACCAACCTCGTGGCGTCACTGAATTTCAGAAATCTGTTCGATACGCAGTACTACGACGCCGCGCAGAACAGCCGCGTGATCATCTATCCCGGCGCGCCCTTTACGGTGCTGGGGTCCATCAGGCTGGAGTACTTCTAAAGAAGGAGAATTAGAGGAAGGAGCGACCTGTGTCGAACCGATATTCCGTGTTATCGACCAACGATTGCGGCTCACTGGTATCGTGACGTGTGACTGCAGCATGTAGGATGAGACACGGATGAATCTCCATATTGCTATTGCCTCATTCGCCGGTACCGGAGTCGAATTTCTTGAGACCGCCGTGATCGCCTATGCCCTTGTTCGAACCGGCTATCCGCGTGAGGCGCTTCTCGGAACCATTCTCGGTAGTCTGCTCGTCGTCATCCCCGCCTTCTTTATTTGGCCCCTTTTCAGACTGATCCCCGTTCATATCTTCCAACTTGCGGTCGGCGCGATGTTGTTGTGGTTAGGCTTGTCCTGGTGCATCAAGTCTATTCGCAGAAAGCTCCATCGTCAGAGACCGGAGTGGATGGAAAATCCCCTAGGCGCATACCAAGGCCACCTTGAACCCATCCCGGCACGCTTGAGTTATTTCAATGCGCTGGTCATGACCAAGAGCGCCGCGGTGGAAGGATTCGAAATCTGCCTGATCGTGTCGGCCCTGGCATTGGCCTCCGGTGCTTGGGTTTCCGCTTTAGCCGGAACTCTTGTGGCGCTTCTAGCCACGGTTGGACTCGTTGTTGCCTTAAAAGGCAAACTGCAGAGCGTGCCGGAAGTGTCCTTGAAGCTTTGGACCGGCGTGTTGTTGTCTGTGATCGGTATGTTCTGGATAGTCGAAGGGTTGGAAAAATGGATGTCGCCATGATGGGTTTCCGTTCTAGTTAAGAACGGAATCGCTCGGGTGGGTTCCTCGCTGATTGGGGTGGAGTTAGAGTTCGGCGACGCTGGGTTTTCTCGACCATCAAATCAGCGGTCGTATTGTTGTTTTGGGTCCCGGCCATCAACGCGAGAATCGAGTTCCGCCACATTCGTGGTGATCGAAGCGCGGATGAGTTCACGCGCGCGCATCACGGCCGACTCCCGATCCAGTTTCCCTTCCCTCGCCTCATTGGCCAAAGTCAGGATCTGATTATAGAGTTTTCCGGATGCGCTACGAGTCTTGATACCGACGGTGCCCAATTCGTTCGTGCGTCTCACCCATTCCGCACGGACCTCCACCCAGAATGCCTCCGTCTCGTTCCAGTACTTCTCGGCGATCTCAATGTTGAAATCATCCGATAATGTATACCGATTCACGCCGATCTCGCGGACCAGAAGGTGGGGATCATTTCCGAGAATGAGTTTAGAACTGTCCTGCTCATGCACCCACCCTTTCGGGGTCAGGGCATGGCGATTCACTGACACCAACACATCATAGTCATCGCGCTTGCTCGCTTCGCGCCGGGGAAGGGGACGCCAAGTCGGCGGTGAGGTCCAGGCGGAGACTCCGTGCTGGTGTGTCCACTCGGCGACCGCGGCATAGCGCGGGCTATCATCGACCTCGAAGACAAGCTGCGCCCACTTTCCACGGCGTTCCGCCTCATCCAGTTGACGGGTGCGCCACACATTTCGACCGGCATACTCGAAAATGTGTTCCGGTTCGTATCGCCAATCCTGCCGCCAATGTTTGATGGGTACTTGGTCCCCCCCAAATCCCACCGGCGACGAGGATATGTTGAAGACTGATGAGGCCGCCATCGTCGCGGATCACCCGAACGATTTCGTAGCCATCAGGCTCATATGGCGCTTTGAGCGTATACCCCTCGACGAACGAGACTGTCTCCCGGAAATTGAAGCTCACATGGTAGTTGCCCGCCATCGCGAGAATGGCCTTGCGGTCGTGTTGAAACTTCTCGTTCTTGTCCCCTGTTCCGATTCCATGAGGCCCCGCCAAGGCGACCGCCTCCCAACAAAGGAGGAATAAGGCCGCGGTCAGCACGGATCGCGAACGGGCGTTCACCAAGCCGATCAACCGACGATGCTGTGCGTTCATGGTGCTCCTCCACAGTAATGTCCACGTAACGCTTTTCGATTCGCTGTAGCCGAGAATAGACGGCGCTGAATACAGCAAGCGGTACTATATGCTCTCGCGTCCGGCTTGGCCATGTTCAAAGACCGGAACAATATGTTCGAATGCCGGACAAGTCAGGATGACTGGGAAGGCGTTTGTAGAGTGGATGCCGAAGTACCGGGTTATTTGGCTTCCTGAAGCTTCTTCAGATCCTCCTCGCCGAAGGTGTGCTGCACCTTGTTTGGCGTGGTCTCTCCAAAGTGCTTAAAGGCGGCTTCGACCAGCATCGGGGCTGCTTGTGACAGATCCTTCGAATTCACCGAGCTTCGAGTTTCGCCTCGCCACAGTTCCACAGGCGTTCCCGCGGTGCGTGATTTTTGAAGGTCTACGACAACGAGCACGAGTTGAGCCGTGTAAGATCTGTACCCGCCAGCCCCGGGCGGCGACCCCGCTACACCATACGTGCTGGGCCCCGAGCTTCCCGGCCCTATCCCGCCCCCGCCTGCGGGCCCTATCCCGCCCCCTCCGCCCATGCCCATACCGGGCCCGGAGGCGGCGGCGCCGGCCTGAGATGATCCTTCATGCATGCCATACGCCAGGAAGACGCCCAGGTTCGCGGTCCGTTCGCTGCTCTTTCTATAGCCTCGCTCCTCCATCTTTTTGGCAACCATCTTGGCGTAGGTGGGAAAGGCCGGATCCGTCTCGACCTCGGTGGTCGGAAATACGGCATAGGTCACATGCGAGGGAATCGGAGTCTCCGTTTTCCGCGTGCCGTTGACATCCACGGTCATCATTTGATGGCCGCACCCGAGACAGAGGAGCAACGCGAGGGACACCGATGGCATGGCGATCTGCATGGCTTTCATGAGTTCACCTTTCACTTTCGGCTATCTTTGATCTTGGCTTCCAATTGATCCGCATCGGCATCGCGATGCGCACGCCGCAGCGCGGTAATGTACTCCTTCGTCAAGCGGATCACGTCCGGATGGCCCGATCCCAGCGCCTTTTCCTGGATGCTCAGCGCCCGCCGATAGAGGGATGCGGCCTGCTCATCTTTGTTCTCATCCGCCGCGACCTCCGCCAGTTGGCGGACCGTCTTGCCGACAATGGGATGATCAGGTCCGAGTGTCCGCTCTTGCTGCGCCAGCACTTGATGGAGCAGGGCTTCCGCTTCGGCATGCCGGCCTTGCGCAAATTGGAGCATGGCCAAGTCGGTCAGGTCCTGTCCGGTCGGTTGTGACTCGCCTCCATGCGCTCGTCCTTTAATCCGGACGATCCGCTGTTGAACCTTCACCGCGTCCGCCGTCTTACCCTGTTCGCGGTAGAGCCCTGCCAAGCCCTCGAGGACACCGAGCAGATCCGGATGGTCCGGGCCGACGGCCTTTTCTCGACTCGCCAGAAACCGCGTGTACAGGGCTTCGGCCTCGCCTCCTCGTCCTTGCGCGCGATAGACGGCCGCCAAATTTTTGAGCACACGAATCTGATCGGGGTCCGATCCCGTCTGCTCCCAGATCGCCAAGGCGCGGCGATACAGTGGCTCGGCCTCCGCGTAGCGCTTCTGCTTCTGGGAGACCACGCCGAGATTGTTCAAGGTCGTAGCCGTATGCGCACTCGTCGGCCCGGCAAGCTTCTCCCACAACGGCAGAGCCTCTGAGAGCAGAGGCCCTGCTTGAGCCTCTCGCTGCCGACTCAAATAGAACTCTCCGAGTTGGGTCAGACTCTCGACCAGCCGCGTATCCTGCGCGCCTTCTTCACGGGCGATCTTCAACGCCGCGTGTAGCGCCCGCTCCGCCTCGGCATCCCGGCCCGCCTCGGCCGCCGCTTTGCCGGCTGAGAACACCTGCTGCCATTGCGCACCCCGCGCCGACGATGGGGCACTCGGCTGCTGCGTCGGCTGCACGACGGGCTGAGTTGATCCTTGGGATTGGGTGGGCGCTTCCGCGCATCCGCTCCACATCGCCGGCAAGGCCAATGCGATCAGCGTCACGCACGTCCACAAGACTCGCTCACATCGCTTCACGACGACCTCCTGCCCATGATGCTCATCGGATACTCGCTTAGATGCCGTCCGACGTGCAAGGGATTTTTCTGATTGCATCCGGCCATGGAACATATTTCATCCGGCCTTCAAGCATTCCCTTCTCGAATCGCTCTCTGCTAGCGTCATTGCCCGTTACGGTAGACGCCCCGACCGAGATGACGCAGAGTGAACTGGTTAAGTTGTTCAAGCCCCATGC
>DATFCE010000403.1:0-2344 GCA_035253365.1 Nitrospiraceae bacterium | reverse complement strand
CCATGTGCCGAAGACCATCGACAACGACTTGGATCTGCCGCACGGCATCCCGACCTTCGGATTTCAAACATCCCGCCACATCGGCGTCGATCTGGTCAAAAACCTCATGGTCGATGCGCTGACCACGTCCCGCTGGTATTTTGTGGTGACCATGGGGCGAAAGGCCGGGCATCTCGCGCTCGGGATCGGCAAAGCAGCGGGCGCGACACTGACGCTGATTCCCGAAGAATTTTCGCGGCCCGTGCGTCTCAGTCAACTTGCCGACATCCTGTTCGGGTCTATCCTGAAGCGGTTGAGAATGGGACGTGCCGATGGCGTCGCGATTATCGCGGAAGGGTTAGTAGAAGCGCTGGACCCGCATGATATGGCCGGCATGGAGAACGTCGAACGCGATCAGCATGGCAATCTCCGTCTGGGGGAGATTAACCTGGGCGAATTGCTCAAGCACGAAGTCGAGAAGCGCCTCAAAACCTACGGCCTCGCCGCGACCATTGTATCCAAGAATATCGGCTATGAGCTGCGGTGCGCAGACCCCATTCCGTACGATATGGAATATACGCGGGACCTGGGCTATTGCGCCGCACAGTTCTTGCTAGACGGCGGCAACGCTGCCATGGTGTCGATCCAGAACGGCCGGTTGACGCCGATTCCTTTTGAGAATATTTTGGATCCCGCAACTGGACGGACTCGCGTACGGATGGTGGACGTCGAGTCGGAGTCCTACCACATCGCCCGCCGGTACATGATTCGGCTTTCACATGAAGATCTGGAGGATGCCAACGAAGTCGCTCAATACGCCGCCACGCTCAAGCTCTCACCAGAAACTTTCCGCACCCGATTCGGATATCTCGTAACAAATGAACGGAAATCGACGTAATAGACAGTCACCTTGCTCGTAGCCAAATGGGCGGCGGCATACGATGTTTGTCTCCCTACTCGAAACGACTAATCATAGATTATCCAATTCCCGCCGCGGCCAGTGCGGCCCAGGCGGTATGCGGATAGATGATGTCGCTGTGTGCCCCGGAAGGCGGATCGCCGTTGATGATGACTTGGTTGCCGTCCAGGTTCAGCCATTGCCCCG
The DNA here is from genome assembly GCA_035253365.1 of Nitrospiraceae bacterium. Lineage (GTDB taxonomy): Bacteria > Nitrospirota > Nitrospiria > Nitrospirales > Nitrospiraceae > DATFCE01. The sequence continues at coordinate 1,260 of DATFCE010000403.1, read as the reverse complement.
GTTCAAATGTATAGGCGGTCCCGGCGCGGGACAGTCTCGCCTGCTTGGCATTGACCGCCTGCGCTCCGTCGTGCCCCATCGCTCCCCATCGAAACAGCAGCTCGGCGGCGTCCGCGGCATCCTGACCCGCGACGACGGAAGCGATCGGGTAGGCATGGCCGACGGCGGAATCTTTTAAGGAATGCGTGGTCAGCAGCGGCCCATCTACACGGCTCGCCATGCCCGCTAGCTCGCCCTTGCGCTTTTTGTCGAACGGCAGGGCGTCGGCAAACGTGAAATGTGAAAACGCCCCCTGCAGGAGGAAGAGCGATTTGACGGGAGATTTTCCTCCCGACGGTGAATCAGGCAGTCCGGCCAACGCATAGGAAACCAGTCGCGCGCCGAACGAATGCCCGAGCAGATGAACTTTCAGGTCGGGCACGGCGGCATGCAATCGACCGATGATCGGTCCTAGTCCTGTTTTGCCGACGACTCCGGCTCGATCCTTCATTTTCCAGTACGTCGCCACACGCAGCGCTGATTTGGCCCCTCTCCAGAGCCGGCCGAAGACATCTCCCAAGCCTGCGGCGCCTCCTTGAGACTCATCCGGAGGTTCCTCGTCGGCCAATGCTTCGAACACCTCACGCCACTCATCGTCATCGGCCAATATGCCTTGTTGTTCCAGGTTATCCTGGGATGATGTCTTCACGGGTGAGCCGGTCACCAGCGTTCGCAGCTTAGATTTGAACTGTTTCAAGGCCTTTTCATCTTTCTTCTTCTCTTTCAGTAGACGAGCCAGTTCATCTAATGTCTCCCGCTGTTGAGGGGTAGAAAAAACTTTCTTAAGTTCTTTGAACAGATCCATTTTTTTCAGATGATCGCCGAGACCGACGGCCCCGCCTTCGCCGGCGTCAGGCACCTCATCCGGCCACAGGATCGACGGCCAAATCACGCCGGCCGTTCCAATCGTCGATGTCCGGCGCTTTGGGATCGCGGTATCGTCCAGGAGCGCGCGCATTTCTTCAAAAAATCCTCGGTACAAGGCATTCGCCATTGTCGGATCGTTGTTCCATCCATGGGAGAAAATAAACAGGTCATCGATGTTCTCCGCCTTGACTTCGTTGATAAACGACTCGATGTGAGCGGCATCTTCAGGCCGGCCATCGTCGTCAAACTTCAATTTCCAAAATGGAAATCCGGCAATTTGTTCAGCCATGTTCGCCTCCTTCGAAGTAATCGTAATAGTCCCAAGGTGATTTCGGAGCATCATGCGGATGTTCA
>DATFCE010000402.1:0-6349 GCA_035253365.1 Nitrospiraceae bacterium | reverse complement strand
GCAGGCTCACGATCTGGCTCAAAAGCTTCGCAGCGAAGATGTGATCGCCGTGTCCGGGATGGTGTCGTTGAGACCGGAAGGAGCGGCCAATCCCAGTCTCTCGACCGGCGAAATTGAGGTGATGGCGCAGCGATTGGAGATCCTCAATGAGGCCCGGACACCGCCATTTCTGATCGAAGACGATGCCGAGGTGACCGATGCGCTCCGGTTGAAATTCCGCTATCTTGACCTGCGCCGTCCCCGCATGCAACGGTTGCTGGCCCTGCGCCATCAGGTGAGCCAGGTGGTGCGGACGTTTCTCAACCGGGAAGGGTTTCTCGAAGTCGAGACGCCGATCCTAACCAAGAGTACCCCGGAAGGCGCCCGCGATTACCTCGTGCCGAGCCGGGTGAATCCCGGCAATTTTTTTGCGCTGCCTCAATCACCGCAACTGTTCAAACAGATCCTCATGGTGAGCGGCGTCGATCGGTATTATCAGATCGCGCGATGCTTTCGCGACGAGGACCTACGCTTCGACCGGCAGCCGGAATTTACCCAAATCGACCTCGAAATGTCGTTTGTCGATCGCGAACAGGTGATGTCATTAATGGAGCGGATGATCAGCGCGGTGTTTCGCGAAGCGGCCGGAATCAGCCTGCCGACCCCGTTTCCGCGCCTGACGTACGCCGAGGCCGTGGGTCGCTATGGGTCCGATAAGCCGGATCTGCGATTTGATATGCCGCTGCATGATTTGAACGAGTTTGCCTCCAAGAGCGATTTCAAAGTCTTTCGCGAGACGCTCGCGAAAGGCGGGATCATCAAGGCCCTGCTCGTGAAAGGCGGGGCGTCGATCGCGCGGAGCCGGATTGATGCGCTCGGTGAGACATCGAAGAGTTTTGGAGCCAAGGGCTTGGCGTGGGTAAAAATCGTCGGCGAAGCGCAGCTCGAATCGGTGATCGCCAAATTCCTGGATGCCCGTGCACTCATGGCAGCCGTGCCGGACGCGGCGGTTGGCGACCTGTTGCTGTTTGTCGCCGATAAACCAGCCGTCTCGCATGATGTGCTCGGCCGTCTACGGCTCTTGTTGGGTGAAGAACTGAATCTGATCGACAAGACCGCCTGGAAGCCGCTCTGGGTCGTGGAATTTCCCTTGCTCGATTACGATCCGCAGGAGAAGCGGTACATCTTTATGCACAACCCCTTTGCCGCGCCGATGGACGAAGATCTCACCCTGCTTGATTCCGAGCCGCTCAAGACGCGCGCCAAGGCCTACGACATGGTCCTGAACGGAAACGAAATCGGCGGCGGCAGCATCCGAAACCATCGCCGGGACGTGCAGTTGAAGATTCTCGACTTACTCGGCATCAACAAGCAACAGGCCGAAGAGAAGTTCGGATTTCTGCTCGAAGCGCTGGACTATGGCGCACCCCCTCACGGCGGCATCGCGTTCGGTCTGGATCGCCTGGTGATGCTGCTCGGCGGCGCCGGCTCCATCCGCGACGTCATCGCCTTCCCCAAGACCCAGAAAGCGCAGTGCCTCATGACCGATGCCCCGTCGACGGTGAGCCCGGAACAATTAAAGGAATTGCGGGTGAAATTGGATCTCGTCGAGTAACCGGCGGCCGAAGTAGCCCGTCAGACTGCGACCTGCGCTGGTTGGCGGCGCGAATAGATCATGCTCTCCGCGATGACCCGAGTTGCTGCCGGGACCGATCCCGTCCGCGCGCAGATCCTTCTCTCGTATTCCTCCTTACGGTTGCAGATTGTTCGCTCGTTCAGTCGAAAGAGACTATTTTTCTCCGGAAGGCTCAGGATCATGCGACGCAGGACGAAGTGAAACAACAGCTTGGCGCGCCTCAGGCTATGGCGACGACGCCGTTTGGTGAACCCTTCTGGATTTATCAAATCTGGAACTGGCAGCCGGGCGACTACCGTGTCACGGTTCCCGGCACATGGTGTGAGGAATATCGCCTGGTCTTTGATCAACACGCCATTCTCCGGCACTGGACGACGCAAAGACGCTTTCACGGTGGTGAAGCGTTTCCTGACCAGTGCTTACCTCAGATCGGTTCTTCTACTTCTTGATGGCGAGGCAACAAATCATCGAAATCCGGAATGCGACCGTATATCGGGGCGACACTCAAGTATTCACCGATCTGTCGCTCGATATTGCCGTGGGATGTCAGACCGCCATTCTCGGGCCAAACGGCGCCGGCAAATCCACATTGCTGAAATTACTTTCTCGCGAATTGTATCCCGTGTGTCGGGAGGGAAGTTCTGTCCGTCTTTTCGGAGAGGAACAGTGGAACGTGTGGGATTTGAGAACCCGACTGGGCATTGTCTCTCACGACCTGCAGCGTCAATATGTCGGGGATGTGACCGGCATGAACGTCGTTCTCTCCGGTTATTACTCCAGCATGAATGTCTATGCGCATCAACGGTTCCGCGACGAAGACATGGAACACGCGCACCAGATCCTGAAGATTCTTGAGGTAGACGCGCTCCAGGACCGATTGTTTAATGAAATGTCCACCGGCGAACAACGTCGCTTCCTGCTCGGTCGCGCGCTGGTTCACGGTCCCGGCACGCTTGTGCTCGATGAGCCGACCAGTGGGCTCGATCTGAAGGCCTGTTTTCAGTACATCGAGATCATCCGACGCCTGATGAAGGCTGACAAAACGATCATTCTGGTCACGCATCATATTCATGAAATTCCGCCGGAGGTCTCGCGCGTGGTGCTGTTGAAGCACGGCAAGGTCATCGCGGATGGCCCGAAACAGGACATCCTCACCAGTGAACGTTTGACAACGTTATTCGACACGCCCGTGAAACTGGTGCAGGGGAATGGCTTCTATCAAGCAATGCCTGATACATGAACACGCTCGTTCAGTTTTGGTTCGCCAGCGTTCTGGCGAGCGTTATGGGATGCGCCCTATTTGTGCCGAAGGAAACTCTTTACCTACAATCGGCACAAGGTCATGCGACCCAAGAAGAGGTGCAAAAACGTCTCGGGTCGCCACGATTCACTGGGACGACGCGAGCAGGCGAAGCGGTGTGGGTCTATCAAATTTTTGAGATTGCGCCTGGGGGGCAGGATACATGGTCGACGAGAGGCTCATGGTGTGATGAATATAGGCTGACGTTTGACAAGCAAGCCATCCTGCAACGCTGGACACATCAGTCACAGGTCCATGGCGGTGAACTCATGCCCACGTATTGTATTTGGGATAGATTTCAGCCAGAGAATTGGAAATAACGGGATCGTTCTGTCACGTCGGCATTTGCTGCGTCGAACTGTAAGGCCATTCGTCACCTTTTGAGCTTTTTAAGGAATTGGCCCAAGACAGTGCGGAAGGCCTCCGGATCTTCCGTCATAATAAAGTGACCGGTCTGAAACTCGGCGAGGCGAGAGTCCGGAATCTGCTCATGAATTCCCTTAGCAATCGCCACAGTGGCGACATCGTCTTTGGCTCCCACCATGATCAACGTTGGAACCTGAATCTGTGAAAGCTGGCCGTGGACATTAAAGCGAGACATTGAGCCGAGCGCTTCTCTCAACACCGTGGCATTCCACGTCGGGATTCGGTCGATGAGCGGTTGATACAGGGTGGAATCTGTTCCCGGTGGAAAGCTCTCGGCGATAATGGCTTGCGAGACTTTATGATAGTTTCGTGGTGCGCCGATGGTCTCGATGTCTTTATCGAGGATCATGGCGCCGTCTGTGGTGGAAACCAGCACCAGAGCACGAACACGGTCGGGATAATCAAGCGCGAGTCGTTGGAGGATCATCCCGCCCATCGATACGCCGACCCAGACCGAGTTCTCGATACCCAACTGATCGACCAGCTTGATGAGATCCTTTGCGAACCGATCGATCGTGAAGCCTGATGTCGGTTTCTGGGAATTTCCGTATCCGCGGAGGTCCACCGCGATCCCCCGGTAGTCCGGCGAAAAGGCGTCCAGATAATCTGGAAAAATATTGCTTGTTGTCACTACGCCATGGACAAAAATAACGGGGTTGCCGGTTCCGGCTTCTAGGATACTTAGATTAACGCCATCGACAGAAACGGTCCGCCGGATCGGATACTCGCCGGTGGTCACCGAGTTCGATTCTTGTTGAGAAATCGAAGCCGACCTACCAACCGGCTCTGAACCGTCTCCCTGCGGCACTGAACCCGAGGGACTAGAGCATCCCGACACTATGATTGTGAAGAACACCAAAACCAAGATTGCGTGCATAGCTCCTCCGTTCAGTTGGATTGTTAGAATAGAACCTATCTCAAAATTGGTTCTGGGTAAATGTACGGTTATCCGATCATCGGCACGTCCCGATTCGGCAAGGCCAAAGACCTCACTTTGCTCGGAATATTGAGTGTCACGCTTCTGAGTCTCATGCTGCTCTTGTCGATCGCGATATAGTTAAGCGATTTTGAGATAGGTTCTAGTGTATTTTGCGTTGCTCTTCCATAAGAACCGTAAGCCGGGCGCATGTCGTCAATCAGAACTCTTTTATCTTCTTCATCTCTACGTCGGTTCTGACCATACACTAGACGAAGTCCAGCCTCCTTCCGCATAGCTCTTTTACTCCCGAAGGCGAATAGAGGAACGAGTGCCCAGAAGGTAAAAGCTTCCTACGTGCTACACAAACCGTATGGGATACACGTAAAGGAGGATAACTTATGACGGGAATTAGGCAATGGGCGAAGGGGCGTGGGCAATGGTTGTTAGGCATTGGTCTGACGGTAGGTGTTGCAGCAGCCTCCTCCGCGTGGGCCAGCCCGATGAGTTTTACGCTGACTGGCGTTGATGATCCGAATCTGAAAGCAAGCGTGGTCTTCTCGTATACCGCGACAACGGGGACCGTCAATGTTGGGATCACCAACACGTCGGCGCTTGTGGCCGGGCCGGACCCGCGGCTCACGGCGTTTGCCTTTAACGCTCCCTCAGGCGTGACCGGCATCTCGGCATTTTCAGGCCCGTCGGGATGGAGCAGCTTGTTCGATTCTAACGACATTAATACTCCGGGCCAGTTTGGATTCTACGACATCGCCGGGTTGACAGGCCCGAACTTCAATGGCGGCTCTCCCAATTCCGGAATTGGCCGTGGCGCAACATTTAACTTTAAATTTGTCTTAAGCGGGGCAGGCTTACCAGGCTTAACCGAATCGAGTTTTCTTAACGTAGCGTCCTATGACCCGCCTGGAAGCCCCAACGAAGCGGAGCAATTTTTTATCGGGCGGTTCCAACGGACCGGACTATATGGACAGGGCAGCGACGTCGCTATTCCGACCGGTCCTCCCAGCACCGTGCCGGAACCTACGTCTCTTCTGCTTTTAGGGTCAGGTATGGTCGGTTTAGGCGTCTGGAGACGGATGAAGCTGAACGCCACCAAGGATTAGATCCTCTGGAACTGGAAAGGTGGCCGGATGGTTCTCAAGGACCATCCGGCCTTCGCATTTGAGCACATTATTCGCCACGTCGGACTTACCAGGGTGCGTTATAGGGACCTACCAGCAAACGTATCGCAAGCAGCGGGGTCACCGGTCTCCAGGCCTCTGCGCAACCATGTCATGCGCTGCTCGGATGAGCCGTGCGTCCAGCTTTCCGGTTGGACGTACCCTTGCGAAAGACCCTGGAGTCGATCATCTCCGATGGCTGACGCGGCGCGTAATCCTTCCTCGAAATCCCCTGGCTCAATGAGATTCCGCTCACGTCTTGCATGGTGACCCCACACACCGGCCAGGCAGTCGGCCTGCAGTTCCATCCGGACGGACAGCGCGTTGGCCTGCGCTTCTGATGTCTGATGTTGAAGCCGGGTCACTCGTTCGGCAATGCCCAGAAGGTTCTGCACGTGATGTCCGACCTCGTGCGCAATCACATAAGCCTGTGCGAAATCTCCCGGCGCGCCCAACCGGCGATCCAATTCCTTGAAGAACGACAGGTCCAGATAAACCTTCTGATCCATCGGACAATAGAACGGCCCCACTGCCGCCGAACTCATACCGCACGCCGAGCGCACGGCGCCGGTGAACAGAACCAGCCGAGGATCCTCATAGCGGTGTCCAGCTCTGGGAAGAATAGCCTTCCACGTATCCTCGGTATCCGCCAGGACCACGGATGCGAACTTGCCGAGTTCATCGGTCGGCGGACCGGTGGGTGCGGGCGACTCCGCTTCCGGAGGCGCGACCTGCTGCACCGTCTCCACCATATTCAGAAGCGCCAACGGATTCGTCCCGGTCAGAAAACTGACGACTAGAACGAGCACAATACCGCCTAACCCGATGCCCCCCCCTAATCCGACCGGCCCAAGGCTCCGGCGATCCTCGACGTTGATGCTTTCTCGATGTCCTCCCCAACGCATGAGGCAAAT
>DATFCE010000401.1:0-2575 GCA_035253365.1 Nitrospiraceae bacterium | reverse complement strand
CAAGACGCGTAGTCGACACAAACAAAAAGGGACCGCTGTCTCCAGCGGTCCCTTGACTCCATCTATTAAGTCTTGTCTACCAGCGGTCCCGATCGCCACCGCCTCCACCGCCACCTCCCCCGCCGTAGGGTCGCTTCTCTTGCGGCCGCGCTTCATTGACGACCAGTGTACGACCACCCAAGGCGGAACCGTTCAGCGCCGCAATGGCCTTCTGGGCCTCTTCGCCCGTGGCCATTTCCACAAACCCAAACCCTCGTGACTGTCCGGTATACCGGTCTGAGATGACTTTGGCGGACTGTACCGTGCCGTATTGCGAGAACAGCTCGCTCAGTTGCTGTTCAGTTGTGGAATAAGGAAGGCTTCCCACATACAGTTTGGTACTCACGGCTACCTCCTCACTGCTGTTGATATTGTCTTGAGAAGGGAAGGAATAGGAAGGAGAGAGCGCGAAGGCACGGGACAGCTGCACCATTCAGGACACTCACACTTTCCGGCTCGTTCCTTGTCCTCTCCCAGGCAACATCCGTCAGGACCCGCTTCACCCCGGCTCTCCATCACTCGGTCCCGCAGCGATGAATTGCAGCCTCAGAATAACATGGGAGGACAGGCAGTTCAACCGGTTCGGGCCTGTTCGACCTGATCCACTATCGCGTCTGCGACTTCGCTGAGCGAGCAATGATCCGTGGCAATCACATGATCGGCCGCCGCTTCGTACTTCGGTCGGCGTTCCCGCATCACGTCTTCAATTTCTTCGGTAAAGGATTTCGTGCCGGTCAGGGATGGCCGCTGTGTATCGCCGCCGATCCGCCTCCGGACCGTCTCGGCCTCGGCGGTCAACCAAAAGAGGATGCCGTGGGCCTTCAGCGCCTGCACGTTTTGGGGCCGAAGAATAAGACCTCCGCCGGTATCGAGTACCAGGCCATCGCGATTGGCCACCTCAAGGCAGACCTCGGATTCCAGATCGCGAAAATAGTCCCAACCGAATTGCTTGACCAGGTCGGGAATGGGCAGGTTCGTCCGCTTGACGATTTCCTCATCCGTGGAGAACACCGGGCGGCTGAGCCGAGTCGCCAGCATCTTGGCGACACTACTCTTGCCCACGCCACGATACCCGATCAACACAATATTCATGAAAAGCGTGACTCGAGGACGGTGCGCATCACATCGGCGGGAGCGGGCCGGCCCGTCCAGAGTTCGAACTGCATAACCGCCTGGTTCAGGAACATGTCCAACCCACGAACTATGCGGCAGCCGGCACGCCGAGCATCTTTGAGAAGTTGGGTCTCCAGGGGGTTGTACACGATATCCATCACGGACAAGGAGGAGGTCAACAACTCTGCCGGCACGCAACTATGCGCCACATTCGGGTGCATGCCGACCGGCGTACAGTGGATAAGCACGTCGGTGTGCGGCATCGTTCCCCGCAGCGCTTCATCGTTGAGCGGCTCCTGCTTAACTGAGGCCGCGGTCTTTGTTTGAAGGTCGCGAACCAACCCGGATCGCTCGACCTCGTCGATGCCTAAAATCGTTAGTCGCTCCAGGGCGGTCTCATGGGCCAGCGCAAAGGCGATGGCGCGAGCCGCCCCACCCGATCCTAATATCTGGACACGCCGGCCTTTGACCGATATCCCGCCGTCCGTCAAGGCCCGCAACGCGCCCGAGGCATCCGTGTTGTATCCGGTCAGCTTCCCGTTCTCGACCACGACCGTGTTGACCGAGCCGATGTGCTTAGCCGTGGCTTCGATCTCATCAAGATAGGGAATGATCGCCACCTTGTGCGGAATCGTCACGCTTAGCCCGCGCACATTTCCGAGCGCGCGCAGCCCTCGAATCGCGGCGGGCAAATCTTCAACCCGGAACGCGAGATACACAAAGTTCAATCCCAATTTTTGAAACGCCGCATTGTGAATGGCCGGCGATAGCGAATGCTCGACTGGATTACCGAGCAAGCCGCAGAGCTGCGTGTGGGTGTTGATCTCCATTCTTCAAGAATTGGCGATTTAGTGATCTGGTGATTTGGTGAAGTTCAGCCAATCAGAATGGCGTCCGATACCTTACTAAATCACCAGATCGCCAAATCTTACTTTCCCTTCGTGATTTTCTGCGCGATGTACTGGCTGCCCACCACCGAATAGGTCACGTTGACGTTATCGCCTTTCTTGAGGTCGGCTAGACCTTTGACTCCTTCGCTGAATTGAGTTTTTTCATTGACGACAAAGGTAAACCGAGTACCGCTTCCCTCTTTCTTCATCGTAAGCTTACCGGCCGCCGCATCGACCGCGAGCACGGTTCCCGGAAACTCGGTCCCGGTTTCTGCTGAAGCTAAAACTACTCCGAACAGATAAAGACCCACAATGAGCAGTACTCTGACAAGAGCCTTCCGCAACACGCTTTCATGAATCATGGGCAACTCCTTTGAGGAAACCAAACAGGATGCTCAAAAAGACCATCCAACGAGGCCCAAGGGAGTTTGGACGCCGAGGCGTACAGGGTGGAGTACGTTGAGGCGTCCAAACGACCGAGAACGAAGTTGGCAGGACTTTTTCAGCATCCTAAATGATCCGGATTTGGGATT
>DATFCE010000400.1:0-3060 GCA_035253365.1 Nitrospiraceae bacterium | reverse complement strand
TGGCGGCCGGGTCGTACGCTTCGGCGATCGAGAGATTATGGGCGTAGTCGCGGTCAAGGCGACCCCCAATGGCATACACCCGTCCTCCCACCGTCGCCGCGGTCAGGTGGTCACGGGGCGTGGGGAGGGCAGCCCTGGGAGTCCACGTATTGCGGGCCGGATCGTATTCTTCCACGGCCGCGGAGTTGCCGGCGTCATCATACCCTCCGATCGCGAAAAGTTTGCCGGCGATCGCCGTGACCGCCAAGGCGCCCCGCATAGTCGGCATCGGGGCGCGCTCGATCCACTCGTCGGTTGCGGGGTTGTACCGATAGACGGTCGCCACGGGCTTCCACACAGACAGCAGCGATTGTGTGAAGCCGCCGATGACATAGAGGTGATCTCCAATCACGCCGATACCTACGTGATGCAGGCCGGCGGGAAGCGGGCTTTTCGTCGACCACTGGTTGGTAGAAGGATCATACTCTTCAACAAGGGTCGTAATCGTCAGGTCTTTCGAATTACTGAGACTCGGCTCGGTCATTCCGCCGACGACGTAGATCTTGCCTCCGACGGCAGCAGCGGCCACTTCCGTACGGGGGGTCGGAGCCGGGGCCATCGTTTTCCAGGTACCTACGGCCGGTGCCGTATCTTGAGCAGCGAGAGAAATAGCCGCATGCAGGCTCAGGATGAGGCTACACACCGTCACCGTATGGAGGATCACGTTTGCTCTCAGCCTCATGGCGGCGGATTATACGCCAGCCCGTATCGGCAATCCAGCGAGTGACATCCGGATGGTTCCAACACGCATGAGGCCTGTATTGAAAAGCATGAAAAGCCCCGCCTATAATCCCGGCGCGCATACGCGCATGGTACAAAAGAGGATCCTTACTTTCTCGTTGGTTTTTGACTTGTTCGATCCGGAGGTCCTGTGCTGGCAAAAGTGTTAAGCGCGGCACTGGTGGGGCTGGACGCGCATCTGGTGGAAGTGGAGGTGGATATCGGGGGCGGACTGCCGCAATTTTCCGTCGTGGGGCTTCCGGACGCCACGGTGCGCGAGAGTCGTGATCGAGTCCGATCGGCGCTCAAGAACACCGGGTTCACATTTCCCGTGAAAAAGATTACGGTCAACCTAGCTCCCGCCGACCTCAAGAAAGAAGGCTCGGGGTTGGACCTTGCGATCGCTGTCGGGATTCTGGTGGCAGGCGATATCGTGCCCGTTGAAGCCGTCACCGACCGCGTCCTTGTCGGCGAACTCTCGTTGGATGGACGTGTTAAGCCAATCGCCGGCGCGCTGTCTATCGGCGTGGCATGCCGGAAAAAACAAGCCTTGCTGCTTCCGCCCGAGAATGCCGCGGAAGCGGCGGTGGTGGAGGGCTGTCAGGCGTACCCGGTCCACACACTTCCGGAAGCGGTTGAATTTTTAACCGGCAAACGGGCCATTGCCGTGGCTACGGCCAATCCGCTGGCGCCGTCTCACGTTCAGGCGGCAGAAGAAGATGATTTTGCAGATGTCAAAGGACAGGAGCATGCCAAGCGCGCGCTCGAAGTGGCCGCGGCGGGTGGGCACAATATTCTAATGATCGGTCCGCCCGGATCGGGGAAGACCATGCTGGCGCGACGACTGCCCGGCATTCTGCCGCTCATGGCCTATGAGGAGGCGATTGAAACTGCGCGCGTGCACAGCGTGGCCGGTTTGCTGAGCGGCGGACAGGCGCTTCCGATGGTGCGTCCGTTTCGGGCGCCGCATCACAGCATTTCCGACGCAGGGCTGATTGGAGGCGGGGCCATTCCCCGTCCCGGGGAAGTCTCGCTTGCGCATCATGGCGTGTTGTTTTTGGATGAGATCGCCGAGTTCAAACGGCATGTGCTCGACGGTCTGCGACAACCGCTGGAAGACGGCACCGTGATGGTGACGCGGGTCAACGCCTCCCTGCGGTATCCGGCGCGCTGCATGCTGGTGGCCGCCATGAATCCGTGCCCTTGCGGCTATTACGGCGATCGCACGCGGGAATGTCAGTGCACGCCGCAGCAAATCCGGCGGTATCGAGGGCGGCTGTCAGGTCCGCTGCTCGATCGCCTCGATATCCATGTCGATGTGCCGCCGGTGCCGGTGCGGGCATTGGGCGGGGAGGGCTCGCGCGAATCATCCGCGGCGATCCGCGAGCGGGTCATCGAGGCGAGAAGACGCCAGTCGGCGCGCTATGCTCACGAAGGGATCTATAGCAATGCCCAACTTAAACCGCGACACGTCAAAAAGTATTGCGCGATTGAATCGGCCGGACAGGATCTGGTGGAGCGAGCCATGACGCGGCTCGGACTTTCGGCGCGGGCCTATGGCCGGATCTTGCGGGTCGCACGCACCATTGCCGATCTGGCCGGCGCGGATCGTATCGACGTGCCCCATTTGGCGGAAGCCATTCAGTATCGCAGCTTGGATAGGCATGCCGATCTCTCGTAAGAGCACGGTGTCCACGCGGTCTTTTGCCGAGCCGAAAGACACCACTGATAAACGGATTATGGAACCAGCGGCGATGAAGTCGTTCAGAGTGTTCACGTGGTGGTTTGTGGTCGGCGCGATGATGGCCTTGTCGGTGATTATGCTACAAGGCGGCATCCGCGAAGTCATGCAGGCGCAAGGCTCGCTGTGGGAAGTCAAGTTGGTGGAGTTGTTTACCGCAATTATGGGAGGTGGACTTTTGGGCGGATGTGTTGCGCTGATCCTGGACCGCATCCGAAAGCCCTAATCAGGATGCTGAAAAAGGCTCCCAACTGCGTTCTCGAGTCGAAGAAATCCTCAACGTACCTCAGAGGGTACGCCTCCGGTTTCTTCTCCTCTGCGGCCTTGTTGGAAAGCCTTTTTGAGCATCCTGACCATTCGGCTGAATAAGATAAAAGGGAGACTTAACAAGAATGGATTTGGAAATCGGGTCGAATCTTTATCGGAATACGGATGGGACGGTGGAAATTGAAGGCGTGCCGCAGATGACGGTCACGTTGAAAAAACCGGATGGGCCGCTGCTCATCAACTTTGTCATGTTCGATGCCACTGGCCGTTTGGTGACCAAAGTGATCGACAGC
>DATFCE010000399.1:0-4978 GCA_035253365.1 Nitrospiraceae bacterium | reverse complement strand
GCATCTCTTCATCCAGCCGCGGGTCTACTCCGGTCGCGTGAGCTACCGGCGCCGCTTGCCGGGCGGGCCTGGGTAACGGCGCGCCGTCATGAGGCGGCGCTGCGGATTGATCAGACGACGAATCGGCGAGCGACGCCTGCGGGGAATCGGGCAGCTGGGCAAGAATTTCGTAGTCGATGGCGAGCGCAGGAAAATCCGGTTCGATGATCATCCAAGACTGGCGGACTTCGGCGCCGCGTTCGGCCGCGGCCGGCACATAGAACAGCGCAAGGCTCTTGGCCTTCGACTCGCGCATTTCGCCGGCGCCGCGAAACCGGCTCAAGGTGAAATGGAGGACGGAATGATCGATGAACAGCGTGCCTTCCCGGCTTTCCACAGAACCGACCTGAAACCGCACGCGCTCATTCGGACTTGCCTGGCTGAATGCGCTGCTGATCGGCGGGGCCAGGAACGCGATTTCTTCCGGAGAGAAGAGGGGAACGGGACCGGGGTCCTGCGGTGACGGGTCCACCCGAATTCCACGCAACACGCGAGCGATGGTCGGGGCGGGCACAATTTTCGGATGGGTCGCCTGAAACGACTTCAGCGGGCCGCTGAACATGGCCGTCGTTCCTCGTGTCGATAGCCGCTCGAGAGAAACACGTCCCAAGGCGGATTCGGCAATCACCCGATGTTCCGCGATCGTGCTGCAGGCTTCTTGATGGAGACATGTCAAGAGCAGAATAATCCAATACGTGATATGAGAAACGGTGTGGCTCTTCAATGTGCGCCCTCGCGACGGATGCGGCCGAAGTCGGGAGTGTATCACATTGCCCGAGGTTCCGAGTGAGAGCGGTGCACTACGTAACCAGCGCTTGACAGCTTCGTGACCGCGGTGGTATAAGCCCGTAAGCGTACGGAGACAACGGCGTCTCCCGAGTTGCAAGATACAGTTCGAAGTTGAGCGCGGACAAAGACGTCCTCAGGTCTGAATAGGGCCCGAGGGCGTTTTTTTTTGTGGACGAATAACTCGGGATAGACTTGTCGGCACGGGAAACGCCGAATATCGGTATCGGGTGCAATTCACTCTGTTCTGTAAGAAGGAGGAGCGCATGTTAGAAGGACAAAGGGTGCCCGGACTTCTCGCGATGCTCGTATTCGTGCTCGGCACGCTGGCCTGGGTTCAGGTTTCGCCGGCGCAGGACGTCGATGTGGAGACGCCTCGTGTCACGGAAAGTTTAATGGACACCAAGAAACATCCCGTATCCGTGACCATGGCGTTGCAGGCCGACAGTTTCTTCGGCTTTAATCCGCAGGTCTATGGAACCTATGGCCTGACCGACAACGTCGCCTTGGCCTTTAACTTTACCTATTGGACGATGATCTCCGGCATCGGCGTGCATGATAACAATCCATGGCTGGAGACCGATGTAGGGCTCAGTCTCACTTTCCTCGATAAACGACTCGCCATCACCCCCATGATCGGCTTTGTGCATGGGCAGTTGCTGTCCTCTCGGGGCGGTTTCTTCCCCAACGGCGCCGGCAGCGTCAATGAACGGACCACCGCGTTTGAAGGCGCCGTCCCCAACATCACGATGAACTACATCGACAACCGGTTCGAAAGCGAGTTTTATATGGGCTACTACAAGGCGATCCGCAGCGAGGGAGGAAGTCCGAGCGGGACCGTGAACTGCCCACCCGTGGGAACAGGCGGCGGAAACTGTCTGGGGGCTATTGAGGCTGGCGGACGGGGAACCTGGGACTTCTTACACTATTGGGTCAATGCAGGGTATCGCGTCAACAGTCTGTTCTCGGTCGGCGCGCATTACGAGCATTTATTGACGACGCGGGACAACAGCGCACCCGGCGCTCAGCAAGATTACTACCGTTGGATCGGACCGTACGTCGAACTCAAACTCGCCGGCGGCATGGCGTTCCGCTTCACAACGGGAAAAGATTTAGCCGACAACCAGGACTTCTACAAGCTGAAGTTTACCAAGACGTTTTGACTGAAACGACCGGCGGTGGGGCGGGTAAGGACCGCAGGCTCGGCTCATCGCCGGATCATTACGTCGTGGCGAAGGAGGACAACGTGACGAAGATGAGATGGTCCCTGACGGGATGTCTGGTGGCCGGGTTGTATGCCGCCATTGCCGCAACGGGTGTGTGGGCGCAAGACGCCTCCCCTGCGATAGGAGCCTTGAAGATCGACTCCGGAGATACGGCATGGGTGTTGACCTCCTCCGCGCTGGTGCTCGCGATGGTGATGCCCGGCTTGGCGTTGTTCTACAGCGGGCTGGTCAGAGGCAAAAACGCGTTGGGGACCATCATGCATAGTTTGATTATCCTGTGCTTGATCAGTCTGGTGTGGATCCTGTTCGGTTATAGTCTGACCTTTGGTCCCGACAAGGGTGGGGTAATCGGAGGATTGGAGTGGGCGGGGCTGCACGGCGTCGGCATGGAGCCGCATCCGGTCTATGGTCCCACCATTCCGCATCAAGCTTTTATGATCTTTCAACTCATGTTCGCGGCGATAACGCCCGCGCTCATTACCGGCGCCTTTGCCGAGCGGATCAAGTTCAGCGGGCTCTTGTGCTTCGCCGTGATGTGGTCCATTCTCATCTATTGTCCCGTGGCCCATTGGATTTGGGGCGGCGGGTGGCTGGCCAAGATGGGAGCCGTGGATTTTGCCGGCGGCGCGGTCGTCCACATCAGTTCCGGCATCAGCGCCTTGGCCTGTGCGCTCGTTCTCGGTCATCGGCGAGGCTATCGCACCGACTATCTGGCCCCCCATAATCTCCCGCTCACATTGCTGGGAACAGGGCTGCTGTGGTTCGGATGGTTCGGATTCAATGGAGGAAGCGCTCTGGGGGCCAACAGCATCGCCGTCGGCGCGGTGGTCGCCACGCATACCGCGGCGGCGGCGGCAGGAGTGGCGTGGATGGTTGTCGAGTGGATTCATCGCGGGAAGCCGACCGTCTTGGGGGTTGCGAGCGGCGCGGTAGCGGGCTTAGCCACTGTGACGCCTGCCGCCGGGTATATCGGTCCGTTTTCCGCCCTCCTGATCGGCTTGCTTGCCGGCATGGTGTGCTATTTCGCAATTGTCTGGAAAGCGAAGATCGGCTATGATGACTCGCTCGATGTCGTAGGTATCCATGGAGTAGGTGGAGTCGTTGGCATTCTCGCCACCGGCCTTTTGGCTTCAAAAGTCGTGAATCCCGCCGGGGTAGATGGTGTCTTCTTTGGCAACCCAGCCCAATTCGGTATACAGGCCTTGACGGTGTTTGTGACGGCGGTATTCTCGTTTGTAGGGACCTACGTCATTCTCAAGCTGTTGGACGGTCTCACAGGTCTGCGCATTTCTCCGGAAGAAGAAGCGATCGGGTTGGATTTGAGCCAACACAACGAACGCGCCTATTCGTGATGCTGAAAAATGCCACCAGCCGCGTTCTCGGTGTGCAAAAATCCTCAACGTACCCCAGAGGGTACGCCTCAGGTTTTTGCCCGCCTGCGGCCTTGCTTCGGGAGGGAGCGCGTCTTGGCGCGCTTGGGGTGGGAGGGTGTAAATGAACCTTTTTGAGCATTACGACCCAGTAATTTGACGGAGGCCGACGAGATGAAATTGGTGGAGGCGATTATTAAGCCGTTTAAGTTGGATGAGGTCAAGGATGCGCTGTTGGAAATCGGCATCCAGGGGATGACCGTGACCGAGGTCAAGGGCTTCGGTCGACAGAAAGGGCACAAGGAGACCTACCGCGGAACGGAATACACGATTGAATTCGTTCCGAAGGTCAAAATTGAAGTTGCGGTACCCGACAACCAAGTGCAGCGGGTGATCGAGACGGTGACGCGCACGGCCAAGACGGGCAGCATCGGAGACGGAAAGATTTTCGTGCGGGATCTCGGCGCGGCGGTTCGCATCCGTACAGGTGAAACAGGAGAGAGCGCGCTGTGACCCCCAGTCCCCATCATGGCCCGCCGGTCGGTCTGCGTGATGCCGAGATTGAAGCGACGGGGTCCGCCCTCTATGAGCGACGGAAATCGATCGAACGTCGTCTGTTGGCCGGGGCCTCGGGGTTCGAAGTCGTCTCGGCTCTGACCGAGTTGATCGATGGACTCATCATCGGCCGATACCGCAATGCCATACGGGGCCTCAACGACACCGCCAAGGGAGCGGCGGCTCAGTACTGCTGTCTTGTGGCGTTGGGCGGGTACGGCCGTCGTGAGTTGGCGCCGCATTCGGACATCGATCTGATGTTTTTGTTCAATCCGCCGGGCAAAGACGTGATGACCGAGCTGTCGCGGCATATGCTGCATCATCTGTGGGATTTGGGATTTCAAGTGGGCCACAGCCTCCGGACGATTTCGGATTGCCTGACTCTCGCAGAGGGAGATCTGACGATCAAAACCTCGATGATGGAGGCGCGGTTTCTGGCCGGAAGCCCGCAGCTCTTCGAAGACTTTCAACACCGGTACATCCGCCGGGTGGTCAGCCGTGGGGTGGATCGCTTTATCGGCCGGAAGATGGAGGAACGCAAACGCGAGTACGAGAAATTCGGGGAAACGGTCTATCTGCTCGAACCCAACGTCAAAAAAAGCAAAGGCGGCTTGCGGGATCTTCATGTGCTGCAGTGGGCCGGAATGGCGAGATACCGAGCGGCCACCATTCAAGATTTAGCGAATCGGGGCATCCTCTCCCGTGAGGATTACATCGCCCTGACTGAGGCGCGCGAATTCCTGTGGCGGGTGCGAGCCTTGCTCCATTTTCATGCCGGGATGGCGCAGGAGATTCTGTCGTTCGACGAGCAGGTCTGGCTGGCGGAGCGATTCGGGTTTCGGGATCAACCTCACCTGCTTGGCGTCGAACAATTCATGCAGCAGTACTATCGCCATACGATGGGATTGCACGAACGGTGCGCGCGTTTTATCGGTCGCTGCCGCCGGGTGCCGTTGCGCGACCGTCTGGCGAAACTGTTGCCGGCTCCTCGGCTGGATGGAA
>DATFCE010000398.1:0-2066 GCA_035253365.1 Nitrospiraceae bacterium | reverse complement strand
GTGGTGCGCGGGGGAAAAAATGAGCCGGCAAATATCACGGGAAGACGCTGTTCATGAGGCCTGAAGCGCGATGCGGGATGTCCTTTCCCCGCGGAAGGCTTGTCGATCCTCCACCGGTACAATGCCGCTCTCAATCGCGATTTTCATCCGCGTGAGATCTTGGGCGAGTAAGGTTTTGATATCCGGAGGTACCGACCGTCCGAGGGCGGGACGGTCGGATGGGTAAAAGGTTATCTTCAGATCGACCGTAGTCGTCCCGTCGTCGTGATCAATGAACCGTACCGTTCCGGTGTGTCGGATGGCGGCATCTCCTGTTGTTTTCCAAGCCAGCCATTTTGACGGACGTTGCGTGACAAGGTTGGCATCCCATCCCATGGGAGCGCCGCTTGGGCGGATCACCGTCCACAGTGAACGCCCGTTGCCCATCATGCGGGTGGCGCGGACATTGCGCATGAACGAAGCCGTATGGCCGTACTTTGTCCAAAAGTCAAAAACTCGATCGGCGGGGGCGCGGATCGTGATAGCTTTCTGAATGTCCAGTCGCTGCTGTCGCGGCTCTATCCCGAACAGTCGTCTCAGACCTCCCTTGCGTAAGGCTTGTCCCAGCAGTCCAAGCCCGACGATCGCCGCTGCCGCGCCGGGAAGGCCGCGTCGGGAGGCCCCATACAGGGCCAAGGCTCCGCCCGCCGTTCCAGTCATCAGTCTCGCGGTGGAAGACCACGACGCCCGCCGTGCTGCCTGCAATTGCCGCTCTGGGATCGCCCGTCTTTGTTCCATGGTTGTCTCCAAGGAGGGGGGCCATATGCCGACTAGGAACAGTGTAGAGACGGGAAGATGCGACCGATATCAGACAGCGGAGAGTTCATCTGTAAAAATTTCAGCAGCCTCTTATCGGGCGCGCCGCTTACGGACTTTTCTTACCCGTGTCGGGCAAACAGTGAATGACCGCCTTCAGCGGCAAATGATCCGAGGCGACCTGCGCCAACGGCGTGGCATGAACATGCAGGGATACCAGAGAGTCAAGCGGGCGCACCCAAATCCGGTCAAGTGCCAAAATGGGATACCGGGCAGGAAAGGTCAGCGGGGCCGGCATCTTGCCGAAAATCGCTTGCAGCCAGCGTAACGGACGCCCCCACAAGAACCATTCGTTGAGATCCCCCATCAGGACGCAATGCTTCGTCTCGAAGCGATCCAGCAATTGTTTCACTTGCGTCCGCCGCTCCGCGGGCTTGAGTCCCAGGTGCGTGGCGATGACCTGCAACCTGATATCCCCACACTCGAGCTCCACGTCGATCGCCCCTCGGGGCTCTCGGCCGGCGTAGGTCAAATCCAAACGCCGAGTTTGGTGGATCTTCAAGCGGGTCAGAATTGCATTCCCGAAACGCCCGGTCCGGCGCAGAAGCGTCGGACCGGGAATGGCTTCAAACCCGCTCTCATGTGCCAGACAGGCCAGGAGCTCCAACCCTTTGTGTTCCCGCGAATCCACTTCTTGCAGTGCGATCACATCGGCGTCGAGTTCCCGCAACACGTCGAGCGTGCGGTCGGGGTCATACCGTCCATCGATGCCGACACAGCTATGGATGTTATAGGTCGCGATGCTGAGGCGCATAGTCTTCGCGTCAGGTTGTGCCAGGTGCGTGGAGTTCGTTCGTCCGTTATGTCCGTATCCGGATTCGTTCCGATCTGCCGAATTCAACGGACGCAACAGACCAACGGACCAACGACAAAACGAACCGGCATCTTCACCGCGCCGCGGCCGTTGGGTGGAGATTGGTCCGTTTACTGAGCCATCGGCGTAGGCCCAGCGCGCCGACGGCAATCGCGCCGGCCACCGCGGCGAGAACCAGAAAACTGATCGGACCGGGGTGTCGAATCGCCTCCATGACGTTATCGAAAAACGCGGACATAGCGGCCAAGCCGGGTAACTCACCGATGACCGTCCCCAGCACGAAATCCCGGAAGCCGATGTGCGAGGCGCCCGCGACCAGATTGACGACGGTGAAGGGCGCGACCGGCAGCACCCGGACCGCAATGACGGTCAGCAGTCCGCGTTTGGCCAGACGGTG